>NZ_JBICMC010000028.1:0-139684 GCF_043106005.1 Pseudomonas sp. GLN_2
CACCTCCCTTCGCAAGCCCTGCGCTCGGCCTCCTGAAGTCGCAATCCGCGGCGCCTGGGCTATCGCGCGCTTAGAAGCAAAATCAAAAGCCGAAGCGAGAGCGAGAGCGAAAGCGAAAGCGAGAGCGAGAGCGAGAGCGAGAGCGAGAGCGAGAGCGAGAGCGAGAGCATCGGGATCTTGCCTTGATTTTAGCTCAATGACCCGCCGATGCCGGGCCCGCCTTGGCGGTAAAGGGCGGCTTGGCGAACCACACCAGCAGAATCAACCCGGCAAACACCCAGCTCATCAAGGTGAAGTAATCCACCGTCGACATCATGTAAGCCTGCCCGTTAAGTATCTGCTCCAACTGCGCATAACTCTGCGGGCTGGCCCCGCCCAACTGCTCAAGGGTATGCCGCGTCGTCGGGTCGAACTGGCTGATGTGCTCGCTCAGGTAGGCATGGTGCTGATCCGCCCGACGAATCCAGATCCAGGTAGTCAACGAAGCCGCAAAACTTCCGCCCAAGGTTCGCAGGAATGTAGCCAGCCCCGAACCGTCGGCAATCTGGTGCGGCGGCAGGTCAGACAGCAGAATGCTCAAGGTCGGCATGAAGAACAACGCCACGCCAATCCCCATGAACAACTGCACCAAGGCCACGTGCTGGAAGTCCACCTCGCTGGTGAAACCGGCACGCATGTAGCAACTGGTGCCAATCGCCAGGAACGCCAACCCAGCCAGCACCCGCAGGTCGAAACGGTGCGCATATTTGCCCACGAACGGCGACATGATCACCGGCAGCAAACCGATCGGCGCCACCGCCAGGCCCGCCCACGTCGCGGTATAGCCCATCTGCGTCTGCAACCACTGCGGCAGGATCAGGTTGATACCGAAGAACCCGGCATACCCCCCGACCAGCACAATGGTGCCAATGCGGAAGTTGCGATGCACAAACAGGCGCAAGTTGACCACCGGGTGCCGGTCGGTCAGTTCCCAGATCACGAATACCGCCAGGAACACCACCGAAACCAGGCTGCCGACAATGATGAACGACGACTCGAACCAGTCCAGATCGTTGCCCTTGTCCAGCACTACCTGCAAGGCCCCGACACCGATAATGAGGGTCAGCAGGCCAATGTAATCCATCGGCTGGCGGCTGGTGACCACCGGGCGCGTACGCATCTGCTGGCGCACCACGGCAGCAGCGAACAGGCCGATGGGCACGTTGATGAAGAAGATCCATGGCCAGCTGTAGCTATCGGTAATCCAGCCCCCAAGAATCGGCCCGGCAATCGGCGCCACCACCGTGACCATCGCCAGCAGCGCCAGTGCCATCCCCCGTTTTGCCGGGGGATAGACAGCAATCAGCAGGGTCTGCGTCATCGGGTAAAGCGGCCCGGCGACCACACCCTGCAAGACGCGAAACCCGACCAGCTCGGGCATCGACTGAGCGATACCGCACAGGAACGAAGCCAGCACGAACAGCAGCGTGGCCCAGATGAACAGTTTCACTTCACCAAAGCGCCGGCTCAGCCAGCCGGTCAGCGGCAAGGCGATAGCGTTACTCACCGCGAACGAGGTGATGACCCAGGTGCCTTGCTCGTAGCTCACCCCCAGGTTGCCGGAAATGGTCGGCAGGGCCACGTTGGCGATGGTGGTGTCCAGCACCTGCATGAACGTCGCGAGCGACAGGCCGATGGTGGTCAGCAGCAGACTTGGCGGCGTGAACTGGGCAGCGGCGTTGTTGCTCATCGTTGCGCCGTCTTGCCGGTTGCACTGTTCTCGTGAATCAGCCGGGCGATCAGGTTGTCGGCTTCGATCATCTGGTGGTCATACACCTGGGTGGTGTAGCTGGCCTTCTGCGGTGGCTGCTGGGCCAGGGTCGGGCCGCTCTGGTCATGCAGGTCGACTTCAACCACGGTGGACAGGCCGATACGTAGCGGGTGGTCCTTGAGCTGGTCGGGGCTGAGGTGGATGCGCACGGGTACTCGCTGGACAATCTTGATCCAGTTACCGGTTGCGTTCTGCGCCGGCAACAAGGCAAAGGCGCTGCCGGTGCCCGCGCCAAGGCTGTCGACCGTGCCGCTGTATTTGACCTCGCTGCCATACACATCAGCGGTGATTTCCACCGGCTGGCCGATGCGCATCTCGCGCAGCTGGGTTTCCTTGAAGTTGGCATCGATCCACACCTGATCCAGCGGGATGACCGCCATGGTCGCGGTGCCCGGCTGCAGGCGCTGGCCCAACTGGACGGTACGCTTGGCGACGTAACCGGTGACCGGCGCAACCAACGTGGTGCGGGCGTGGTCGAGGTAGGCCTGGCGCAGATCGGCAGCGGCAGCCATGACATCGGGGTGCGAGGACACCACAGTGTCGTCGACCAGCGCGCTGCTGGTGCTGAGCTGTTGCCGCGCGCTGTTGACGGCGGCCTGGGCAACGCTCAGGTCGTCGCGGGCATGGGACAATTCTTCTGCGGCAATCGCACCGCTGTCAGCCAGCACCTTGCGCCGGTTGAAGTCCTGCTGCGCCTTGCGCAGTTCGGCTTGGCGCGTTTCCAGTTGAGCCTTCAGCGAATCGACGTTGCTGTACAGCCCGCGCACCTGCCGCACGCTGCGTGCCAGCTTGGCTTCAGCGGACTGCAAGGCCACTTCGCTGTCGGCCGGGTCGAATTGCAGCAACACCTGGCCGGCGTGGACCAGGTCGCCGTCATCGGCCCCGATGCTGATAACGGTGCCAGCGACCAGCGGGGTGATCTCCACCACGTTGCCGTTGACATAGGCATCGTCGGTGCTTTCGTGCCAACGCCCGACAATGCTGTACCAGGCCCAGGTGCCGCCCCCTGCCAGGATCAGCAGCAACAGCAGGCCAAGCAACCAAGCCTTGCGCTTGCGCGACGGCTCGGGCGAGACGGAGGGAGTCGGGGTGTCTGCGGGAGTGGCCATGACAATACCTTGGATTATTCGTTACAGGGTTCAACGGTCGCCGAAGCGGCGGATCGTCAACGGGTCGCCAGCACCGAGCAGCACCTTGGCCAGCAGGCCTTCCAGGGTCTTGAGCTCCTCTGGTGCCAGCACGCCGCACAACTCGTTCATGGCGGCGGCGCCAATTTCCGGCAGGCGATTGGCCAGGCGCTGGCCGTCGGCGGTGAGTGCCAGGCGCACCTGGCGCCGGTCGTCGGCGCAGCGGTTGCGCACAATCAGCTCCTTCTGCTCGAGGCGGTCGAGCATGCGGGTCATCGATCCGCTGTCCAGGCCCAGGTAACGGCACAGTTCGGCCGGGGTATCCACCTGGTATTGGGTGACGATGATCAGCACTTTGAACTGCGCGGCGGTGACGCCCTCTGACTCCAGGTGCCAGTCAAGAATGCGGTCTTTGAGAATCGCAGCACGGCCAAGCAACATGCCGATGGCGCAGGTCTGGAAGTTTTCGGGAGAGAAATGGGCCATCGTTGACTGCTCAGTTAAGTGTGTATAAATATTACTGCCTAGGCAGTGAATGTCAAAGCTTTCATTAGCTAGCTATGAAATAGTGGGTGTTTTCTGGCTGTCACACCGCCCCCAGCAGGCGCGCATCGCGGCCCATCGCGACACATAACGCCGCCCCTGCCAGGGGCTACGTAAAGGCGGCTACCGCGCTCGCAGGCCCAGCGCCTCCACCGCCCCGCAAGCAATCGCCATCCCCACCAGCTCTGCGAGGCTGCCTGCCTGCAACCGCTTCATCACCCGGCCTCGGTACAGGTCCACGGTCTTGACGCTGATGCCCAACTGCTCGGCAATCTCGCGGTTGTTCAACCCTTGGGCCAGCGGTATGAAGACGTCTCGCTCACGCGGCGTCAGGCCGTCGATGCGCGCCTGCACCAGGGCCAGCGCCTGATCGCCCTGTCGCGCCAGCCCGGCGTGCTCCAGCGCAGCCTGAACGCTGTCGAGCAGCAACTGGTCGTTGTAGGGTTTTTCGATGAAGTCGCAGGCGCCGGCCTTGAACGCCCGCACCACGATCGGGACATCGGCATGACCGCTGACGAAGATCACCGGCACCATGAGGCCACGCTCGCGCATCGTCTGCTGCACAGCCAACCCGCCCAGCCCCGGCATGCGCACGTCCAACAGCACACACGCGGGCCCATCATCGACGCAGGCGTCGAGAAACGCCTGCCCGCTGGCAAACGGCAAGGCTTGCAGGCCCACCGACTGCAGCAGCCAGACCGTAGAGTCGCGCATACCCTGGTCGTCATCGACCACATACACTTTTGCTTGCAACACTGCCTCCCCTTATTCCCTGCTGACCGCCAGCCGGCAGCACAGTACCAGACCGCCATTGTCACCCGCCCGCGCCCACAGGCTGCCACCGAAGCCTTCGATCAGGCTGCGGCTCATGCTCAAGCCCAAGCCCAGGCCGTCGGCCTTGCTGGTGGTAAAGGGCGTGAAGATTTCATCCAGCCGCTCGGGTGCCACGCCCGGGCCCTGGTCAGCTACCTCGACCAGCACCCCATCGCCATCGCGCGCCGCGCAGAGCAGGATACGTGACGGCCGCTCCCCCTGCTGCTCGCGATTGGCATCGATGGCATTGCGCAGCAGGTTGAGCAGCACTTGCTCCAGCAGCACCCGGTCGGCATACACCAAGGGCAGTTGAGCGCTCATGCGAAGTTCCACCTGCACCTGGTCCCGCGCGGCTTCCCAGGCGCACAGGCGCATGGCTTCGCCGGCCAGCTCGGCCACGTCCAGTGCCTGCAGGCGGCGCGGCCCCTTGCGCAGGAAGGCACGCAGACGGCGGATCACTTCGGCGGCATGGGTGGCCTGCTCGCTGATACGCTGCAGGCCCTGGCCAACCCGCTCGCGCGCCTGGGGATCACGTTCCAGGCCCTGCAAGTAACGCTGACTGGCGTTGGCATAGTTGACCACCGCGGCCAGTGGCTGATTGATCTCGTGGGCGATGCCCGAGGCCAGCTCGCCCAGGGTCGCGAGGCGGGCACTGTGCGCCAGGCTTTCCTGCGCTTCGATGCGCAAGGTGATGTCGCGGGACACGCTGACCACCTCCACCACCGCGCCGGTGTAGGTCTCGCGGATCGCCCGGCTGGCGATTTCGAACCAACGGTAGTCACCTGTCGCCTGGCGTACCCGGCAGGTCATCGTGTGGTAGCCGTCCTGGTCCAGCGCGGCAGCGGCCTGGCGCAGTACCTGACGCCGTTCGCGCGGATGCAGCAGGGTATGTACAGGCATGCCACGCAGCTGCTCGGGCCACAGGCCGAGCAGGCGGTAGGCTGCCGGTGAGGCATCGAGAAAGCGGCCATCGGGGCTGTGCCGGGAAATCAGGTCGGTGGTGTTTTCGATGATCAGCCGATACAGGCGCCGGGCGCGGCTGGCTTCGCGTGCGCCATGGCGCTCTTCGCTGGCATCGCGGCAGCGGCCCAGCACCTGCTGGCCCTGGTTGTCCGGCATGAACGTCCACAGCACGATGCGTTCGCCGACCTGCACTTCCACATCGCTGATCGCCCGATGCTGGCGCAGACAGGCACGCACAAGGGCAGCGCAATTGGCCGGCAGCCAGCAAGCCAGCTCAGGCCCTTCGGCGACCCAGGCCTGCAATGCCGGGTTGAGTGCCAGCGGGCTTGCATCACTGGCCAGCAACAGACTGGGTTGTGGGTCTTTGGCAAGCAAGGGGTAAGCAGTGTCATCCACAGTAGGCGGCCTGTTTTTATAGTAGTTTTACTATATTGCTATAGTCGATATTCCTAATACCATAGCGACTCGCGTAAAACTGCGACAGAGGGGGCGGCCCACCGTCCGCCCCCTGCACCCTGAACAGAGCTAACAATCAGCCATCGGGGGCCAGGTGCACAGGCTGCGTCTGCCTCCCTTACAGGATTACCGCATGTCGATCTATGCCCAGGGCCTGATGCCCGCTGCCGTCAACCATGTCGCCCTCACCCCGCTGAGCTTCATCGAACGCACCGCTGCCGTTTACGGCAACTACCCGGCCGTCATCCACGGCGCCATCCGCCGCAACTGGCAAGAAACCTACCAACGCTGCCGGCGCCTGGCCAGCGCCCTGGCCGGTCGTGGCATTGGCCGTGGCGACACCGTGGCAGTGATGCTGCCCAACACCCCGACCATGCTCGAGGCGCACTTCGGCGTACCCATGACCGGTGCCGTGCTCAATACCCTGAACGTGCGCCTGGATGCCGAGGCCATCGCCTTCATGCTGCAGCATGGCGAGGCCAAAGTGCTGATCACCGACCGCGAGTTCCATGCGGTCATCGAAGGCGCTCTGGCACTACTTGAACACCCGCCGCTGGTGGTTGACGTGGATGACCCGGAGTACGGCGAAGGCCGCGCGGTCAGCCAGCTGGACTATGAGGCCCTGCTCAACGAAGGCGACCCGGAATTTGCCTGGGAATGGCCCGATGACGAGTGGCAGGCCATTTCGCTGAACTACACCTCCGGCACCACCGGCAACCCCAAGGGCGTGGTCTACCACCACCGTGGTGCCTACCTGAACGCCTTGGGCAACCAGATGACCTGGGCCATGGGCCACCGCCCGGTGTACCTGTGGACGTTGCCGATGTTCCACTGCAACGGCTGGTGCTACCCCTGGACCATCACCGCCCTGGCCGGCACCCATGTGTTCCTGCGCCGGGTCGACCCGCAGAAGATCCTGACCCTGATCCGCGAGCACAAAGTCAGCCACCTGTGCGGTGCGCCGATCGTGCTCAACGCGCTGGTCAACATGCCCGAGGCGGCCAAGGCAGCCATCGAGCACCCGGTGCAGGCCATGGTCGCCGGCGCCGCTCCACCGGCCAAGGTCATCGGCGCCGTGGAAGAAATGGGCATCAAGGTCACCCACACCTACGGCCTGACCGAGGTCTACGGCCCGGTGACCGTGTGTGCCTGGCATGACGAATGGGACGCGCTTTCGCTGGAAGAGCGTGCACGCATCAAGTCTCGCCAAGGCGTGCGCTACCCGACCCTCGATGGCCTGATGGTCGCCGACCCGCAAACCCTTCAGCCAGTACCCCGCGACGGCAATACCCTGGGTGAAATCTTCATGCGCGGCAACACGGTGATGAAGGGCTACCTGAAAAACCCTGAAGCCACCGCCGAAGCCTTCCGTGGCGGCTGGTTCCACACCGGCGACCTGGCCGTGTGGCATGCCGACGGCTATATCGAGATCAAGGACCGGCTCAAGGACATCATCATTTCCGGTGGCGAGAACATCTCCACCATCGAGGTCGAAGACGCCCTGTACAAGCACCCGGCAGTGCTGGAAGCCGCCGTGGTGGCACGCCCGGATGAAAAATGGGGGGAAACCCCGTGCGCCTTCGTTGCCCTGAAGCCGGGCCGGGAGGACACCCGTGAAGCCGACATCACCAGTTGGTGCCGCGAGCACCTGGCCGGGTTCAAGGTGCCGAAGACCGTGGTGTTCGGCGAGCTGCCCAAGACCTCGACCGGCAAGATCCAGAAGTACGTGCTGCGCGACCGGGCCAAGGCCCTCTGATGCCGTAGCCGCTCCCCTTCAGGTGCAGCACACGCCTGCGCCTGAAGGTTCAGCGCACGCCCAACCCTCCCCCACTATTGCAAGAGCTGCCGATGACCACCTATTCCGCCCCCCTGCGCGACATGCGCTTCGTCCTGCATGACGTGTTCAACGCTTCAGGCCTGTGGGCCCGACTGCCCGCCCTGGCCGAACGCATCGATGCCGACACTGCCGACGCCATTCTCGAGGAAGCATCAAAAGTCACCGGCCAGCTGATCGCCCCGCTCAGCCGCAACGGTGACGAGCAAGGTGTGTGCTTCGACGCAGGCCAAGTCACCACCCCCGAAGGCTTTCGCGAGGCCTGGAACACCTACCGCGAAGGTGGCTGGGTCGGCTTGGGTGGCAACCCGGAACACGGCGGCATGGGCATGCCAAAGATGCTCGGCGTGCTGTTCGAAGAGATGCTCTACGCAGCTGACTGCAGCTTCAGCCTGTATTCGGCATTGAGCGCAGGCAGCTGCCTGGCGATCGATGCCCACGCCAGCGAAGCGCTCAAGGCCACTTACCTGCCACCGCTGTACGAAGGCCGCTGGGCCGGCACCATGTGCCTGACCGAACCCCATGCCGGCACTGACCTGGGGCTGATCCGCACCCGCGCCGAGCCTCAGGCCGATGGCAGCGTGCGCATCAGTGGCAGCAAGATCTTCATTACCGGCGGCGAGCAGGACCTGACCGAGAACATCGTCCACCTGGTGCTGGCCAAGCTGCCGGATGCGCCCGCCGGTGCCAAAGGCATATCGCTGTTTCTGGTGCCCAAATGCCTGGTCGAAGCCGATGGCCGCCTGGGCGCGCGCAATGCTGTCCATTGTGGCTCGATCGAACACAAGATGGGCATCAAGGCCTCGGCGACCTGCGTCATGAACTTTGACGGAGCCATCGGTTACCTGGTGGGCGAACCGAACAAGGGCCTGGCAGCGATGTTCACCATGATGAACTACGAGCGCCTGTCCATCGGCATACAGGGCATCGGTTGTGCCGAAGCCTCCTACCAGAGCGCCGCCCGCTATGCCAACGAGCGCCTGCAGAGCCGCGCAGCGACTGGCCCGCAGGCACACGACAAGGTGGCCGACCCGATCATCCACCATGGTGATGTGCGGCGCATGCTGCTGACCATGCGCACCCTCACCGAAGCAGGTCGGGCGTTCGCCGTCTACGTTGGCCAGCAACTGGACGTGGCGCGCTATGCCGAGGACGTTGGCGAACGCGAGCATGCCCAACGCCTGGTGGCACTGCTGACACCGGTGGCCAAGGCATTCTTCACCGACAACGGTCTGGAAAGCTGCGTGCTTGGCCAGCAGGTGTATGGCGGTCATGGCTACATTCGCGAATGGGGCCAGGAGCAACGGGTGCGAGACGTGCGCATTGCACAGATCTATGAGGGCACCAACGGCATCCAGGCCCTTGATCTGCTGGGGCGCAAGGTGTTGGCTGACGGTGGCCAGGCGTTGGCCAGCTTTGCCAGCGAAGTGCGCGCCTTCAGTGTGGATGCGCCCTTGCACCGCGAGGCCTTGCAGGCGAGCCTGGCGCGGCTCGAGGCCACCAGCAGCTGGCTGCGGGCGCAGGCTGGCGAGGATGCCAACCTGGTCAGCGCGGTAGCCGTTGAGTACCTGCATCTGTTCGGGCTGACGGCCTATGCGTACATGTGGGCGCGGATGGCGGCGGTGGCGCTGGCCAAACGTGATGAGGACGAGGCGTTTCATGGTGCGAAGCTTGCCTGTGCGACGTTCTATTTCCAGCGGGTCTTGCCGCGGGGGTTGGGGCTGGAGGCGAGCATTCGGGCCGGTAGTGGCAGCCTTTATGGGCTAGAGGCCGCACAGTTCTGACCGGTGTGTCACTGACGCGCTTGTTGCAAGGGCAGCCGTGTGCTGCGAAGAGGGCCGGTACAGGTTACCGAATCGGTACCGCAAACACTGACCTCTTCGCCGCACCAGGCCGCCCCGGAAGCGATTGCAGACATCGTCTTTTGCCCGCGAAGGGTTCTCAAACGCTGAAAAACCGTGGTCAATCCGACGAAAAACCGGCACAACTGATAGTCATTCGCCAGTACATTGGTTCTCGGGAGCCCTCTCGCAAGGGTAGAATGGGCAAAACCCGGAGCCGCAATGAACCACGACCGCCTCAATCCCAGCCCAGACGATGCCATCACCGACGCCGCAGCGCATTGGTGCATGCGCCTGCACGCCGACGACTGCACGCAGGCCGAGCGTGAAGCATTCGCTGGCTGGTTGGCGGCCGACCCGCGGCATGCCGAAGAATATCAGGCGATGCTGGAAATCTGGCAAACAGCCGACCTGCTGCCGCGTAGCGCCACCGTCATCGACTTCAACCCACCCGCCAAACACGCCGCCCGCCCCCGCAACTGGCGGCCGCTGGCGTCTGCTGCGGCCATCGCCCTGGCAGTGCTGCCGCTGGCCGGCTGGATGGGGTGGGAACAGGGCTGGTTGCCCAACCACTACCAGCACGTCGAAGCCGGTGACCGCATGCAGACCGTGGAGCTCAGCGACGGCAGCACGGTACAGCTCAACCTGCACACCGAGCTCACCTTCCTCAACTACAAGGACCAGCGCCAGGTCACGCTCAAGCGCGGCGAGGCGTTCTTCAAGGTGCGACACGACAGCAGCCACCCGTTCATCGTGCGTGCCGGCAGTGGCCAGACCCGGGTCACCGGCACCCAGTTCAACGTGTGGAAGTACCAGGACCAGGTGAAGGTCACCCTGGTGGAAGGTTCAGTGCTGGTGTCCAGTGAGGGCAGTGCCGGTGGCTATCGCCTCGGCCCTGGCATGCAGGCCAGCTACCACAAGGGCGACTTCGAGCCGCAGCTGGAGCAAAGCGACGACTATGGCAACAGCCTGGCATGGCGCAGCGGCAAGCTGGTGCTCGACAACCTGAGCCTGGAACAGGCGCTGCCGGTGATAAACCGTTACCTCGACGCCCCGCTGCGACTGGCCGATGCCAGCACCGGCCGCATTCGCATCAGCGGCATCTACAACACCCGTGAGGTGGGGCGCCTGGTCAACAATCTGCCCAAAGTCCTGCCGGTCTACCTGACCCGCAGCAAGGACGGCAGCACCGTGCTCAATCGCATCTCGCCGCCGCCCGGCAAGGGCTGACGCCCTCCCCCGCCTTACAAGGTCATCGCCGCCAACCAACCGAACGCCAGCAGCGGCAGGTTGTAATGGATGAAGGTCGGCACCACGGTGTCCCAGATGTGGTGGTGCTGGCCATCCACGTTCAGGCCCGAGGTCGGGCCCAGGGTCGAGTCCGAGGCCGGCGAACCTGCATCACCCAGCGCACCGGCAGTACCAATGATGCACACCGTGGCCAACGGGTCGAAGCCCAGTTGTACGCACAGTGGCACGAAAATCGCCGCCAGGATCGGCACGGTGGAGAACGACGAGCCGATCCCCATCGTCACCAAAAGGCCTACCAACAGCATCAGCAGGGCACCGACGCCCTTGCTGTGATCGATCCACTGCGCCGAGGTTTCCACCAGGCTCTTCACCTCACCGGTGGCCTTCATCACCTCGGCAAAACCGGACGCGGTAATCATGATGAAGCCGATCATGGCCATCATCTTCATGCCTTCGGTGAACAGGTCGTCGGTCTCTTTCCACTTGACGATGCCCGACAGCGAGAAGATCAGGAAACCGACCATGGCACCGATGATCATCGAGTCCAGCAACAGCTGGACAATGAAGGCTGCCGCGATCGCCAGCCCGGCCACCAGCAAGGTCAGCGGGTTGTACTGCACGCTCACCTGCTCCACCTGCTGGATCCGCGCCAGGTCGTAGTCACGCTTCTTGCGGTAGCTGATGAACACCGCCACCAGCAGGCCGACGAGCATGCCGGCAGCCGGGACGGCCATGGCGTGGGTGACGTTGACGCCGCTCACATCGACACCCGCGCGGGCCACATTGGCCAACAGGATCTCGTTGAGGAAGATGTTGCCGAAGCCCACCGGCAGGAACATGTACGGGGTGATCAGGCCAAAGGTGATCACACAGGCGATCAGCCGGCGGTCGATACGCAGGCGCGTCAGCACGTACAACAGAGGTGGCACCAGCAGCGGGATGAAGGCAATGTGGATAGGCAGGATGTTCTGGGACGACACGGCCACCACCAGCATCAGGCCGATCATCAGCCATTTGACCTTGCCGCCCTTGGCGTCGTCCTGCCGGTCGATCATGGCCAGGGCGCGGTCGGCCAGCGCATGGGCCAGGCCAGACTTGGCGATTGCCACGGCAAAGGCACCCAGCAGTGCATAGGACAAAGCCACCGTGGCACCACCACCGAGGCCACCGTTGAAGGCCTTGAGCGTGCCTTCGATGCCCAGGCCGCCCACCAGCCCACCGGCCAGGGCGCCGATGATCAGGGCGATGACCACGTGCACGCGGGACAGGCTGAGTATCAGCATGATGCCGACCGCGGCGATCACTGCATTCATGGTTGGCTTACCTCATTACGACAGAAAAAAGCGCGAACTCTGAAGCAGTAGGCGGCAGATGTCAAAAGCGCCTTGATGCGGCGTTAGTGGCGGACAAATTTAAATTGAATGTTTGAATAAAGAAAAAACGGCAGGGGCCGATATTGAGGGAGGCAGCGAGGTGCCTGGCCGCAGCGCTTTGGCACCTCCCGGCCCCACCGCAGATAAAGCCATAACCCTTAATGCCAAAAAAGGGATCCGCCCCCATGCCTTTGCGACAACTTTCCATCCAGTGGAAGATCACCCTGCTCGCCGGTCTCTGTCTGGCCGCTATCGTCACCTTGCTCGTCGGCCTGTCGCTGTACCGCATGGATCACAGTTCGGACCTGGTCAAGGCCAGCAGCATGCAGATGCTGACCGAGGCGGCGCAGTCGCGTATCGAGTCACAAGGTGAAGTGCAAGCGCTGAACATTCGCCGCCAGTTCATGGATGCCTACCAGTACGGCGCCGGCTTCGCCCGTCAGGTGCTGTTCCTGCGCGAGCAGGCCGAAAAGCGCTTTCTCGATGCCTTCGACCTGCGCGAGGACATGACCCGCCAGGTACGCGCCGCACTGCAAGCCAACCCCGACCTGCTCGGCCTGTCACTGGTGTTCGAGCCCAATGCCCTGGACAACAAGGACAGCCTGTTTGCCGGCAAGGCAGAATTGGGCAGCAACGAAACCGGGCGCTTTGCCCTGTACTGGTCGCAGCCACGCGCCGGCCAGTTGACCTCGATGGCCCTGCCCGAACATGACATGGCCAACACCGAGATCGGCCCCAGCGGCCAGCCGGCCAACACCTGGTGGGTATGCCCACGCAACTCCGGCAAGGTGTGCGTGGTAGAGCCGTACTTCTACGACATCGATGGCCAGCAGGTGCTGATGACCAGCATCGTGTTCCCGCTGGCGGTCAACGGCAAGATCATTGCCACCCTGTCCATCGACATCAACCTCAATAGCCTGCAGGCGCTGAGCCAGGAGGCCAGCCGCAGCCTTTACGAAGGCCGCACCACGGTCGGCATTCTGACCCCGGTCGGTCTGTTGGCCGGCTACAGCGCCGATGCCAGCAAGCTGGCCCAGCGCTTCGACCAGGTAGACCCGGTCAAAGGCGCCGAGCTGGTGCGCAAGCTGGCCGATGGCAAGCTGACCATCCTCCACGACCGGCAGCGCTTGAAGGTACTGGCGGCATTCCGGCCAATCCCGGACGCCCAGCCCTGGGGTGTGTTGCTGGATGTACCGGAAAACGCCCTGACCGGGCCGGCCGAAACCCTGAAGCAGGAACTTGACGCGCTCAATACCAGCGGCACCTTGCTGGAACTGAGCCTGGGCATGGCCGCCGCCATTGTCGGCCTGCTGCTGGTATGGCTGATGGCCCGCGGCGTTACCCGGCCGATCCTCGGCGTGGCCGCCATGCTCAAGGACATTGCCAGCGGCGAAGGCGACCTGACCCGTCGCCTGACCTACCAGAAACAGGACGAACTGGGCGAACTGGCCGGCTGGTTCAACCGCTTCCTCGACAAGTTGCAGCCAACCATCGCCGAGGTCAAACGCTCGGTGCAGGCCGCCCGAGGCACGGCCGACCAGTCCTCGGCGATTGCCACTGAAACCAGCGCCGGCATGGAGCAGCAGTACCGCCAGGTCGACCAGGTGGCCACCGCCTCGCATGAAATGAGCGCCACCGCCCAGGACGTTGCCCGCAGCGCCGCCCAGGCTGCACAGGCGGCGCGCGATGCCGACCAGGCCACCCGCGAAGGCTTGGCGGTAATCGACCGCACCACCAGCAGCATCGGTGCCCTGGCCGCCAACATGAGCGACACCATGGCCGAAATAGAAGGCCTGGCGCAGAACAGCGAGAAGATCGGCTCGGTACTGGAAGTGATCCGCTCGATCGCCGAACAGACCAACCTGCTGGCACTCAACGCTGCCATCGAAGCTGCCCGCGCCGGAGAGGCCGGCCGTGGCTTTGCCGTGGTCGCCGATGAGGTGCGCAACCTGGCCCAGCGCACTCAGGAGTCGGTGGAAGAAACCCGGCAGGTCATCGAAGCCCTGCAGAACGGCACCCGCGAAGTGGTCGGCGCCATGGACCACAGCCACCGCCAGGCCCAAGGTGGCGTGGAGCAGGTCGGCCAAGCCGTCACGGCATTGCAGCGCATTGGCCAGGCGGTGACGGTGATCACCGACATGAACCTGCAGATCGCCTCTGCCGCCGAGGAGCAAAGCGCGGTAGCCGAGGAAATCAACAGCAACGTGGCGACCATTCGTGATGTCACTGAATCCCTGTCAGGCCAGGCCAACGAATCGGCGCGGGTCAGCCAGTCGCTGAACAGCCTGGCCAACCAACAGCAAGCGCTGATGGACCAGTTCCGCGTCTGAAGCGAACGGGGCCACGCCAGTGGCCCTGAAACGTGCAAAACCTCGTCGTCTACACTTGCCCCCACCGCCAAGGCGTGGCGAACGACGAGGTTTACATGAAGAGATTTCCAGCGCTGCTGGCCGGGCTGCTGTTGACGGTGGGCCTGGCCAGCACGGACAGCGCCGCATCGGCAGAACAGCCTGCGCCTATCCATTTTGGTGCCATCGGCTGGGAAAGCGGCGCCCTCACCACCGAGATCCTGCGCCTGATCGTGGAGCGCGGCTACGGCTACCGCACCGACAGCCTGCCTGGCAGCACGGTCAGCATGGAGGTGGCCCTGGCGCGCAATGACCTGCAAGTGATCGCCGAGGAATGGGCCGGGCGCAGCCCTGCCTGGGTCAAGGCCGAACAGGCCGGCCAGGTATTCGCACTGGGCGATACGGTCAAAAATGCAGAGGAAGGTTGGTGGGTACCGGCCTATGTGATCGAGGGCGATGCCGCACGCAACCTGAAGCCCGTGGCGCCTGAGCTGCACAGTGTCGAGGACCTCAAGCGTTACCCGCAGGTATTTTCTGACCCCGAATCGCCCGGTAAAGGGCGTTTTCTCAACAGCCCAAGCGGCTGGACGTCTGAAACCGTCAACAGCCAAAAGCTCAAGGCCTATGGCCTGGATGGCCTCTACAACAACTTCCGCAGTGGCTCCGGCGCCGCGATGGACGCCGAGATCGGTTCGGCTATCCGGCGCGGCAAACCTGTGCTGTTCTACTACTGGAACCCGACTCCGCTGATGGGGCGCTACAAGCTCATCCGGTTGGAAGAACCCCCGTTCGATGCCCAGGCCTGGGCCACCCTCACCGACCCCGCCAACCCCAACCCGAAAGGCAGCCGCTCGCTGCCGGCAAAGTTGTCGATTGGCGTGTCCAAAGCCTTTCGCGAAAACTACCCAGACCTGGTCAGCGTGTTCGAACAGGTCAACCTGCCCATCGATCGCCTGAACAAGGCCCTGGCCGTCATGAGCGAAAAACGCACGCCCCCGCGCGAAGCCGCCCTCGCCTTCCTGCGCGATCACCGCGAGGTGTGGAAAGCCTGGTTGCCGGCGGACATCGCCGCCAAGGTCGAGGCCACCCTGTGAGCAGCGGTTTCCCGCAGACCCTGCAGTTTTCCTTTGCCGACAGCATCAACCGCCTGGTCGACGGGTTGGTATTGAACTACGGCGACCACCTGCGCAGTTTTTCTGACCAGTTGCTGCAACTGCTGGTCGGCCTGGAGAACCTGTTGCGACTGTTGCCTTGGTGGCTGTTGTTGTTGCTGGTGGGTCTGCTGGCCTGGCACGCCAGCCGCAGCCTGCTGCGCAGCGCCGTGCTGGTCGCGCTGCTGGCCTTGATCGGTATGCTCGGGCTCTGGGACAAGCTGCTGCAGACCCTGGCCCTGGTGCTGGTCAGTACCGGCCTGTGCGTACTGGTGGGTGTACCGCTGGGCATCCTGCTGGCTGCCCGGCCACTGGCCAGGCGGCTGCTGTTGCCGGTCCTCGATGTGATGCAGACGCTACCTGCATTCGTTTACCTGATCCCGGTGCTGATGCTGTTTGGCCTGGGCAAGGTGCCTGCCGTGTTCGCCACGCTGATCTACGCCCTGCCGCCGCTGGTGCGGTTGACCGAGCTGGGCTTGAGCCAGATCGACCCCTCGTTGCTGCAGGCCGCACACGGCCTTGGCGCCAGCCGCTGGCAGCGGTTGCGGCGCATCGCCCTGCCCCTGGCGCTGCCGAGTATCATGGCCGGGCTCAACCAGTCGGTCATGATGGCCTTGTCGATGGTGGTCGTGGCGTCGATGATCGGCGCCCGTGGGTTGGGTGAGGATGTGCTGGCGGGGATCCAGACCTTGAATGTTGGCCAAGGGATGGAGGCCGGGCTGGCAATTGTCGCCCTGGCCATGGTGATCGACCGGATCAGCCAGGCCTATGGGCGTAGCAGTCGCTGAGCCGTATCGGCAAGGCCTGGGAGCAGCCTTGTGCTGCGAGAGGGCCGGGCCTGACAATATGCCTCTGTCAGCTGAGAACCGGACCTCAACCGCATGTCCCTGAAAGCCCTGCGCACCTTGGTGACCATCGCCCGCCACGGCACCTTTGCCCGCGCCGCCGACCTGCTCAGCCTCACCCCCTCGGCGGTCAGCCTGCACATCAAAACCCTCGAAGACGAACTGAAGGTGGCCTTGTTCGACCGTAGCCGCAGGCAGGTGGTGCTGACCGAAGCCGGCCAGTTGGCGGTGGCCCGCGCCGAAAGCCTTCTGGCTGCCTATGACGAACTGGCCGATGCCCTGGCCAGCGGCCCAAGCCTGCGCGGCCGCTTGCGCCTGGGGGCGATCCACACGGTGCTGGCGCGGCGCTTGCCCAAGGCGCTGGTGTGGATCAAAGCCCATCACCCGCAGCTACACATCAGCGTGGCCTCGGGCATGTCGGCGGAGCTGGCGCGGCGCGTGGAAGACGGTGAGCTCGATGCCGCGATCACCACCGAACCGGTCAGCCCTTACCCGCAGAACCTGGACTTTACACCGCTGTTCGAGGACCGTTTCTGGGCCATTGCCAGCCCTGATCTGGCCGGGTATAGCGTGCCGCAGTTGCTGACCAGCCAGCCTTTCCTGCGCTTCGACAAGCGTGCCTGGGCCGGCCGGCAGATCGAGCAGGAGCTACGCCGCCAGCAGGTGCAGGTGAGCGAACTGATGGAACTGGACAGCCAGGAAGCCCTGGCGCGCATGGCGGTGATGGGCCTGGGCGTGGCGGTCATCCCCATGGCGGATGACGACCTGCAACGCTTGCCACCCGCCACCTGCCTGCCGTTTGGCGAGCCGCAGCTGACCCGGCGGGTGGTGTTGCTGGAGCATGAAAAAAGCCAGCGGCGGCATTTGAGTGCGGTGTTGAAGACCGCCCTGGAAGCCTGAAGCCAGGCTGCTCCGAAGCGCGATCTGCACCCACCAACATGCATTTTTCCTCAACGGTGACTGAAGAAAACAACGTTTTTACAGATTGATCCGCCCCCGTAGTCTGTGCACGTACCCGACCACGGAATGCTGACCATGCTGCACTTGCTGCTGACCACCCTGCTCCCCATCATCCTGCTGATAGCGCTGGGTACCTTCCTGCGCCTTCGCGGTTTTCTTGCCGAGAGCTTCTGGCCTGGCGCCGAGCGCCTGAGCTACTACGTCCTGCTGCCGTCGCTGTTCCTCCATGGCCTGGCCACTGCCAACCTCGATGGCATACCGGTGCTGGGCATGGCCGGCGCACTGATGCTCTCGACCCTGGCCGGTGCCGTATTGCTGATGCTGTATCAGGGCGCGGCGAACCATGAGGGTGCCGACTTCACTTCGGTGTTTCAGGGCGGTATCCGCTTCAACAACTACATCGGGGCCACCCTGGCTGCGGGCATCTACGGCAGCGCCGGGATTGCCCTGGCGGCGGTGGCCAACGCTGCCATCGTGCCCTTGGTCAACCTGCTCTGCGTGCTGGTGTTTGCCCGCTTCAGCGCCCGTCACAGTTCGCCAGCCACAGTGCTTCGGGCGATCTTCGCCAACCCGTTGATCGTCGGCTGCGCAGGGGGGCTGGTGCTACGGGCCACGGGGCTGGGCTTGCCGGCCGGTATCGACGCCACGGTCAAGGCCTTGGGCCAGGCCGCACTGCCTTTGGGCCTGCTGTGTGTCGGCGCTGCCCTGGGCGGCGCCCGCCTTGGCCAGCAGGTACGGCCGCTGATGGCAGCATCGACGTTCAAGTTCCTGGTCATGCCACTGACCACCTGGGGCGTTTGCCGGCTGCTCGGCCTGAGTGGCCAGGCAGCGGTGGTGGCGGTGTTGTTCCAGGCGCTGCCAACCGCTTCGTCATCTTATGTCATGGCCCGGCAAATGGGCGGCAACGCGCCACTGATGGCCACCCTCATTGCCCTGCAGACCGTGGCTGCCGCCGCCACCCTGCCTTTGGTATTAATGCTTACGCTTGGCTAGACTGAAATTCTGCCCACCGCCTGGTAATGTGCCCATGCGCCTTCACTTGATGCTGATCGGCTTGACCTCGGCCCTGCTCGCAGGCCCCCTGTATGCCGCTGATCCAGCCAAGGCCGCCGTTGCCGAGGACAAGGCCGCAGTGCTTGAAGAAAAGGTCGTCGAAGAGGCGCCGCCCCCCAGGAAGGCAGAGAAACTGACCCCAGGCGAAACGCAGGCAGTGGACCCGGCTGGCCAGGCGCCGCTGGATGACAGCATCACCTGCCTGGCACGTACCATCTACTGGGAAGCCAAGGGCGCCGACGCCAAAGACATGACCGCGGTGGCCAGTGTGGTGCTCAACCGCCTGGGCCACGATGGCTTTCCCGATACCATCTGCGCGGTAGTCAAACAGGGGGTAGAGACCAAGTCCTGTCAGTTCTCATGGTGGTGTGACGGGCGCCCGGACCAGGTCGAGGAACCGCAACGCTACAACGTTGCCAAAGAGATCGCACGCAAGGCGCTGAACCAGCAGTTGAAAGACCCCACCGGCGGCGCATTGTACTTTCACGATCGCACGGTGCGCCCCGACTGGGCGAAGGCTTATCGCAAGACCGCGCAGACCACCCACTTCCTGTTCTACAAGCCGAACCAGGCGTTGGCCCATTGACGCGTAAACGGCAGACAACGCTGGCCCGATGCGAATGATTGGCAACTGACCGCACTTTTCCACCGGCCAGGGGTCTACCCCCTCTTTTGCCGCCAGTAACGATTGCCGGTGGTTTCATTGCCTTGCACGACCTCGGGCCAAAAGCGCCGGTCTTGTGTAGGATGAGCAGCGCACACCACGACGCTGCCAGTCATAGGGAGATCCACATGCGCGTCCTGACATCCGTTGTCGCCTTGTCACTGGGCCTGGTCGTTTCGACCGGGGCGCTGGCAGCCACCGGCGAAGAGGCGCAGTTGATCGACTCGATCAATGTCTACCGCAGCAAGGCCCAGCCCTGCGGTGGCGAGGCGTCGTTGGAACTGCCGCCGCTCAACAGCGACACACGCCTTGCGCTGTCGCCAGAGGGCACCCGCGACCTGCAACAGGCCATGACCCGCGCCGCCTACCCCATGGTCAGCGTCCAGGCCATCAGTCTGTCGGGGCCACGCGACGCACGCGCCGCCATGCATGCCATCGAGGAAAGCTTCTGCCAGGTGGTGCTCGACCCGCAATTCGTCGATATCGGCGTCAGCCAGGAGGGCCGCGACTGGCGCATCGTGCTGGCACGGCCGCTGCTCAGCGGCCGCCTGGGCGACTGGCAGGCCGAGGGACAAAAGGTGCTGCAGGAGGTCAACGCCGCGCGCAAGGTGCCACGGCAATGCGGCGGCCAGCCGTTTGCCGCCGCCCCGCCACTGAGCTGGAGCACAGTGCTGGCCGGGGTCGCCGCCAACCACACACGGGCCATGGCCAACCAGAACTTCTTCGACCACATCGACAAGGATGGCCGCACACCCGGTGACCGGGCGGAACTGGCCGGGTACCTGTACCAGCAGATCGGCGAAAACATCACCGCCGGGCGTGACACCGCGCAAAAGGTCGTCAACGGCTGGCTGGACAGCCCGGGGCACTGCGCCACGCTGATGAATCCGGACTTCCGTGAACTGGGCGCTGCCTATGCGATAGACCCCAAGAGCGATGCAGGGATCTACTGGACAGGGTTGTTCGGGACGCCGCAGTAGATCACGTGAGCGGGTAATGACCTGCACGCAACTGCAGGGCCGTACACCCAAACCGACGCCGCACGCACTTGCCAAGGTAGCTGGCATCACCCAGGCCCACCTCATCGGCAATCTGCGCCAGGCTGTGGCTGGAGTTGAGCAAACGCCAGCGCGCCTGCTGCAAGCGCATCTCCAGCCACCAGGCCTTGGTGCTCATGCCGTGGCTGGCCTGGAACTGCCGGTCCAGTTGACGCCGGCTGATGCCCAGTTCTGCGGCCAGTTGCTCCACGGCCAACGGCGTGCCCAGGTGATGACGCATCAGTGCTTGCGCCCGTTGCACCTGGCGCCCCTGACCAGTACCCAGCTCCAGCGAGCGCAAGGCGTGACGGCTGTCGCGGGTCTCGTCCACCAGCATGTCAGCCAGCCCTTTGAGCGCACGGGTTCGCCCGCAAGCGCGTGACAGTAGTGCAACGGCCAGGTCTATGGCGGCAGTGCCACCGGCGCACGTGATGCGGTTGCCATCGATGCAGTACAACTGCTCGCGCAGCAGCTGCAACTGCGGAAAAGCAGCACGAAACTCGGCTTCGTGACGCCAGTGCACCACCACCTTGTGCCCCTGCAGCAGGCCGCAGGCAGCCAGCAGGAAGGCGCCATTGTCGACCCCCACCAGCTTGACTCCCGCCTTGGCGGCCTGCCTGAGCAACGCCTGGTAACGTGGCGCCAGCGCCGCGGTGGCCATGGCACTGCGACCACCGAACACCACCAGGTAGTCGAAAAGGGCGAGGTCGAGCTGATCGGCAATGGCCTCGACCTGCAGCACCGCGCCACTGCTCGACGGTACCGGTTCGAGGCTGAGCCCCGCCACTGTCCAGCTGCAATAGCGTTGCTGGCTATAGTCCTCGTCGTCGGCGCTGAAGCGCAATTTGTCGAGGAAGGCGCCAAACGGCAGCAGGGCAAAATCCGGTAACGGCATGATCAGCAAGCGGATGTCGGGCGGCATGAAACCATGTCCAGAAAAGACTCTTGTATGACCAGATAATACTCTTCCAGCTTGAGCGTTGCGCCATAGACTGTCGCCTTCTCTCGAACACGGCAATTTTCAACATGGCACTGGACACCTGGCTCATCTACCTGCTGGCCAGCATCGGCCTGTCGCTGACCCCGGGGCCCAACAGCCTGTTGGCGTTGACCCATGGCGCGCGCTATGGCGCACGGCGAACGCTGTTCACCATCGTGGGCGGGGTATTGGGTTTCAGCGCCCTCATCGCCTTGACCATGTTCGGCCTCAGCGCACTGCTACAGACCTCGGCGGCAGTGCTGAGCGTCCTGAAGTGGGTGGGTGGGGCTTATCTGATCTGGCTGGGCATTCAGCTGTGGCGCAGTCCAGGCCTGCAGCTGGAACTGACCGCGCACAACGCGCGGCTGGGCAATGCCGGGCTGTTTCGCCAGGGCCTGCTTTCGGCCATGGCGAACCCCAAGGTGCTGCTGTTCTATGGTGCCTTCCTGCCGCAGTTCATCGACCCACAGCGAGGGCTGGTGCTGCAATTTGCGGTGATGGCCGCGACCTTTGCCAGCGTCGAGTGCCTGGTCGAATACCTGCTGGCGCGCCTGGCGTTTCGCATTCGGCCATGGCTGGCCAAGGGTGGCAAAGGTTTCAATCGCTGCTGCGGAAGCCTGTTTGCCTTGATTGGCCTGGCGCTGCCGCTTGGCCGATAGCGGGCCCGCGAACACGGGTGAAACCCGTGCCACCACCGCGTAACGGTTCAACCCCGGCGTGCTTTGAGTAGAAACACAACCAGCGCCACACCCGGCAACCCCGCCCCCACCAGTGCCACGCCATGCCAGCCAAACTGGCTGAACAGCGCACTGGCCACCGCCGACCCCAGCGCCCCGCCGAGGAAGATGCTGGTCATGTACACCGCATTCAGCCGCCCGCGGCTGGCAGGGTCCAGTGCGTACACTTCACGCTGGCCGATGACCATGTTCATCTGCACCGCAAAGTCCAGCAACACGCCGGTAAGGCCCAGGCCAATCACGCTGTATCCCGGCACTGTCAGCCCCAGCAACAAGGCCGCCGGCGCCAGCAACAGCGCCAGCAGCGAGCCGGCCCGGGCATGCCCGGCATCGGCCAGGCGGCCGGCCAGGGGCGCAGCAACGGCACCCACCGCGCCGACAAGGGCGAACACAGCGATCTGGCTTTGTGACAGGCCATGCTCACCGGCAAGCGCCATCGGCACTGCCGTCCAGTAAAGGCTGAACGCTGCAAACATCAATGCCTGGTACAACGAACGCTGGCGCAACAGCGGATAACGACGCAGCAGTGTGAGCAGCGACAGCATCAGCCCGGCATAACTGGCTTTGTGCTCGGGCCGCCGCTGCGGCAAGGTCAATGACAGCAACAGGATGATCGCCAGCATTACCGCGGCGGCGCCAATGAACACCGCACGCCAGCCGAAGTGGTCGGCCACCACGCTCGACAGCGGTCGCGCCAGCAGGATGCCCAGCAGCAAGCCGCCCATGATGTTACCGACCACACGACCACGCTGCTGCTCCGGCGCCAGATGCGCCGCCAGCGGGATGAGCATCTGCACCGACACTGAACTGAAGCCGATCAGCAATGCGTAACCCAGGAACAGCTGACCCTGGCCACTGCTGCTGGTGCCCGCCAGCAGCAGGCTGACGCAGGCCAGGACCGCGGTGGCCACCATCAGGCGGCGGTTTTCCAACAGGTCGGCCAGCGGCACCAGCAATAACAGGCCCAGGGCATAGCCCAACTGCGTGAGCGAAACGATGAGGCTGGCATGCTCGGTGGACAGCCCCAGGTCCGGGGCGATCAGCCCGACGATGGGCTGGGCGTAGTAGATGTTGGCGACGATCGCGCCGCAGCAGAACGCCAGCAGCACTACCAGAGCCCGGCTCAGGCTGGCGGCGGCCGGTTGCGCTGTCGCAAGGGAGGGGTTCATGCGAAGTTCCTCGACAAGGGGTGGGTATATGTCGGCCACCTTACCCGTGGACGTCAGCGTCGAGAATCCGGCGGTGGCGCAAAGCGGCTTTGCGCGCTGCGCAACACTAGTTGCCGTGTATGAGCAAATTTTCGCAAAAGTCGATGAAGGCGTTTACCCGCCGTGAGCCCCGGTGGTTGGGCATATACAGGGCATTGATGCTGTTATTGGCCATGCCAGGGCTGGCCTGCCAGTCGGGGAAGACCCGCTGCAAGCGCCCTGCCAACACATCCTCGCGCACCAGCCAGTCGGCCAGCAGTGCGATACCACTGCCTGCCAGTGCCGTTTCACGCAACATGTCGGCATTGGCGCTGCGCAGTGGCCCACTTACGTCCAGTTCCAGGCTGTCCTGGCCACAGGTCAGGCGCCAGGGGCGCGCTTTCTGCCCATAGCGAAAGCGCAGGCAGGCATGGTCAAGCAACTCCCGGGGATGCTGCAGTGGCTCACGCCCTGCCAGATAAGCCGGGCTGGCCACCAGCCAACGCTGAAAACGGCCGAGCCGGCGGCACACCAACTCGTCATTGGGCGAGGGGTCGCCCAGGCGAATCGACAGGTCATAGCGCCCGTCAAGCAAGTCGTCCAGCCGGTCACTGAGGTCGATGTCCAGTTCCAGTGCCGGGTGCTGCGCCAGGAATGGCCCCAGGTGCGGGGCGATGACCCGCCGGCCGAACTCCACTGGCAGGCTCAGGCGCAGCACACCCACAGGCTCCTCGCCGCGATCGGCGATGCTGGCATCCGCCTCGTCCAGTGCTTCAAAAATGCCCCGTGCCCGCTGGTAGTAACGGGCGCCGGCCTCGGTCAGGCTGACCTGGCGCGTCGAGCGGTTGAGCAAGGTGGCACCCAGCGACGCTTCCAGGGCATCGACCAGACGTGTCACCGACGATGTCGCCAGCCCTAGCCTGCGCGCGGCAGCAGAAAAGCCTTGGGCATCGACAGTGGCCACGAACATTTTCATCGCCAGCAACTTGTCCATGTTCAGCCCGTCTTCCAAAACTCGGAAAGTTCTTACAAACAGCCGGGCGGGTCAAGCCGCGCGCGCCAAGGCAATTGCGTCCATAGTGGAATCCACCCATTTCCAAGGAGGCTTACCATGACCCTGAACAACCTGCTGACCGCCCTACCGCCCTGCGATCCCGCCAGCGCCGAACGTGTCGACGAATTGCTCAGCCGCCCGGGCATCCGCGTGGAGCGTATCGTCTCCAGCGGGCAGGCCAGCCCACCCGGCTTCTGGTACGACCAGGCCGAAGGCGAGTGGATCATGTTGCTCAGTGGTGCTGCCGCCCTGCGTTTCGAGCACGAGCACCACACCCGCCTGCTGGCGCCGGGCGATTGTCTGGACATCCCCCCGCACGACCGCCACCGCGTGGAATGGACCGCGCCCGGCAAGGCCACCATCTGGCTCGCGGTGTTCTATAGCAGCAGCACCCCATGGCCAGCCTGAAGGGGCCATGCCTGCCCGTGCACAAGGCGCAGTTGTCCCGTCGCCGTGCAAGGTTGGGCTTACGACCAAAGCATGAATACAAATCGAAGAGGCGTCATAAACGCCCCGTTGAATGCGTTTTTCAGCACCTTATCTATACTTTTAGCCACATCTTCGTAAGTTCAGCCCTGCGACAATCAGCCTCGCTCAATTATGTACCAACTTGTTAATTAGCAAGCTAAGGGCTTAAACTGCGCGCATTCCACCTGCTGAGATCCCTGGCATGAAAGAAACACCGCGCGCCTCTGGCGCCACACACTTCATCCTGGTCGGCCTGGGCGTGATCATCGCCCTGCTCGGCCTCCTCCTCGCTGCTGGCGGCGTCAAGCTCGCCGGTCTGGGCGGTTCCTGGTACTTCCTGATCGGCGGCTTGGCCATGGCCATCGCCGGTGTCCTCATTGCTCGCCGCAAGAAGGCGGGCGCCTGGCTGTATGCCGTATTCCTGGTCGGTACTGCCATCTGGGCACTGATCGATGCGGGCCTGGTGTTCTGGCCGCTGTTCTCGCGCCTGTTCATGTTCGGTGCAATCGGCATGGTCGTGGCGCTGGTCTACCCGCTGCTGGCGCGTGCCAACGGCGCCAGCGCCGGGCGCGGTGCGTACGGCGTAGCCGGGGTAATGGCCGTGGTACTGGTGATCGCTGTCGGCAACATGTTCGTTGCCCACCCAAGCGTCGCCCCCACCGGCAAGGGCCCGGGCATGACCCCGGTCGAAGCCGGCAAGGAACAGAAAGACTGGGCCCACTACGGCAACACCGAAGGTGGCAGCCGCTTCGCCGCGCTGGACCAGATCAACCGTGACAACGTCAACAAGCTGAAAGTGGCCTGGACCTACCACACCGGCGACGTCGCGATCAGTGACGGCAACGGTGCCGAAGACCAGCTCACCCCGCTGCAGATCGGCAGCAAGGTGTTCATCTGCACCCCGCACAACAACCTGATCGCACTCGATGCCGACACCGGCAAAGAGCTGTGGAAGAACGAAATCAACGCCCAGTCCAAGGTCTGGCAGCGTTGCCGTGGCATGGCCTACTTCGACGCCACTGCTGCCATCGCCCAGCCAACCCAGCCGAACAGCTCGCCGATCACCGGCGTTAGCGTAGCGGCCGGTGCCAACTGCCAGCGTCGCCTGCTGACCAACACCATCGACGGCCGCCTGATTGCCGTGGACGCCGACAACGGCGAGTTCTGCCAGGGCTTCGGCAACAATGGCCAGGTTGACCTCAAGGCCGGCCTGGGTGATGTACCGGACTCCTACTACCAGCTGTCCTCGGCACCGCTGATGGCCGGCACTACCGTGGTGGTCGGCGGCCGTGTTGCCGACAACGTCCAGACCGACATGCCAGGCGGTGTGATCCGTGGTTTTGACGTGATCACCGGTGAAATGCGCTGGGCCTTCGACCCGGGCAACCCGGAAGATCGCCAGGCACCACAGGCCGACAGCACCTACGTGCGCAGCACCCCGAACAGCTGGGCGCCGATGTCCTACGACCCGGCGATGAACACCGTGTTCCTGCCCATGGGTTCGTCGTCCACCGACATCTACGGCGTAGAGCGCAGCAAACTGGACCACACTTACGGCGCTTCGGTGCTGGCCCTGGACGCCACCACCGGCAACCAGAAATGGGTGTTCCAGACCGTGCACAATGACCTCTGGGACTTCGACCTGCCCATGCAGCCAAGCCTGATCGACTTCACCAAGGACGACGGCCAGTCGGTACCTGCGGTGGTGATCGGCACCAAGGCCGGGCAGATCTACGTGCTCGACCGCGCCACCGGCAAGCCGCTGACCCAGGTCGACGAAGTACCGGTCAAGCCAAGCAACATCCCGAACGAGCCGTACGCCTCTACCCAGCCCAAGTCGGTGGGCATGCCGCAGATCGGCGCGCAGACTCTGACCGAATCGGACATGTGGGGTGCCACCCCGTATGACCAGCTGCTGTGCCGCATCGACTTCAAGAAGATGCGCTACGACGGCCTGTACACCGCGCCGGGTACCGACCTGTCGCTGAGCTTCCCGGGTTCGCTGGGTGGCATGAACTGGGGCAGCATTTCTACCGATCCGGTACATGGCTTCATCTTCGTCAACGACATGCGTCTGGGCCTGTGGATCCAGATGATCCCGTCGCAGAACAAAGGTGGCGCGGCTTCCGGTGGCGAAGCACTGAACACTGGCATGGGCGCGGTACCGCTCAAGGGCACCCCGTATGCCGTGAACAAGAACCGCTTCCTGTCGGTCGCCGGCATTCCATGCCAGGCACCGCCGTTCGGCACCCTGACCGCCATCGACATGAAAACCCGCCAGGTGGCCTGGCAAGTGCCGGTGGGTACCGTTGAAGACACCGGCCCGCTCGGTATCCGCATGCACCTGCCGATCAAGATCGGCCTGCCAACGCTGGGCGGCACCCTGTCTACCCAGGGCGGCCTGGTGTTCATCGCCGGTACCCAGGACTTCTACCTGCGTGCCTACGACAGCAGCAACGGTAACGAAATCTGGAAGGCTCGCCTGCCAGTAGGCAGCCAGGGCGGCCCGATGACCTACGTCTCGCCGAAGACCGGCAAGCAGTACGTGGTGATCACTGCTGGCGGCGCCCGCCAGTCGACTGACCGTGGCGACTATGTGATTTCTTACGCTCTGCCGTAAAACCGCGTCGCCTGCTTCGTGGGCAAGCCCGCTCCTACAAGGCCCCAGTAGGAGCGGGCTTGCCCACGAATGCCCCTCAAAGACAACCCGAGATTCTGTAATGCCATCCGCAACTCGCATCACCCCCACCCTGCTGCTGGCCCTGGCCAGCACCACTGCCCTTGCCAGCGACGACCTCATGACCCGCAGCACCCTGACCGGTGACTGGGGCGGCCTGCGCCATCAACTCGAAGAAGACGGCGTCAAGATCACCGGCGACTACAGCGGTGAAACCGCCTACAACGCCCACGGTGGCCTGCACCGTTCGGCGCGCTATTCGCAGAACGTCAAGCTGGGCGTGCAGTTCGACCTGTCGAAACTGTACGGCCTGGACAACGGCGGCAAGGTCCAGCTGACCATCAACGACCGTCGCGGTAACAGCGCCTCGGAAGACCTGGTAGGCAACCGCCTGCCAATCCAGGAAAACTTCGGCGGCCTGTACACCCGCCTGACCGAGCTGAGCTACGAGCGCACGCTGTTCACCCCGGCGCTCAACGTCAAGCTCGGCTACATGGCCATGGGCAACGACCTCGGCGGCCTGGACAGCGGCATCCTGTGCAACTTCATGAACGCCGGCTTCTGCGGCCACCCGCTGAACATGTCCGGCGGCAGCGGCTGGACCAACTACCCCAACGCCCACCTCGGCGTGCGCGTGAAGTACGACCTGTCACCTGCCTGGCAACTGCGCGTGGCGGCGTTCAACGTCGACCCCGAGAGCAACGGCAACTCCAGCCGCGCCTGGCACCTGGGGCCCAAGCACACCACCGGCACCGTGGTACCGGTAGAACTGGTATACAAGCTGCAGGGTGAACTGCCAGGCGAGTACAAGCTGGGCTACTACTACGACAGCTCCGACGTGAAACGCATCGGCAGCGACGACGAAGTGTCTGGCCGCGGTGGCCACTACCTGCTGGTCGACCAGGCGGTGTGGAACGATCAGGCCTCGCCTGGCCGTAGCCTGCACGCGTTCGGCCAGTACTCGGCGTCGAGCAAGGCCGCTTCGCCGTTCACCAAGTGGTATGGCGCCGGCGTGGTGTTGTACAAGCCATTCGAAGGCCGCCCGAAAGATACCGTGGCACTGGGTTACGGCCGGGCCGTGCCCAACCCGCGTAGCCGTGATGTGCTGGAGGATGCAGCGTTCAACGCTGGCCAGCAGTTCCCGGATATCGACAGCGCAGAGCAGTTGATCGAACTGAGCTACGGCTACCAGGCCACGCCATGGCTGAACCTGCGCCCGGATGTGCAATACATCATCGAGCCAGGGGCGTTTTCGGGCAAAGACATCGACAATGCACTGGTGCTTGGCCTGCAGGTCAAGGCGACCTTCTGAGTCACCGGGGCCGCACTGCGGCCCCATCCACCGTCGCAACCCTCAAGCCTGCTTGAGGTAGTCCACCAGCCTCAGCAGCATGGCATCACAGCCGCGCAACTGCTCGACACTGACAAACTCATCCGGCTTGTGGCCCTGGTCCATGCTGCCAGGCCCGCACACCACGGTGGGGATGCCCGCCTGGTCGAACAAGCCACCTTCGGTACCAAACGCTACCGTGCCGAACGTATCCGAGCCGCTGAGTAGCGCCACCAGACGCGCAGCCTCGCTGTCTTCCGGTGTCGCCAGCCCCGGATAGGCACTCAGCGGCGTCAGGCGAATGGCGCTGGCGGTATTGACCTTGCGCATACGCGGCAGCAACTCGGCTTCAGCATAGGTTTGTAACTGGTCGGCCACCGCCTGCGCCTCGAACCCTGGGAGCGCGCGTACTTCGAAGTCGAACTCGCACTCGGCCGGCACGATGTTCAGCGCCCTGCCCCCTTTGATCACCCCGGTCTGCACCGTGGAGAACGGCGGATCGAAGCGCTCGTCGTGATGGGCCGGCTGTGCCAGGGCATCGCCGATGTCACCCAACTTGCCAATCAGTTTCGCCGCATGCTCGATGGCGTTCACCCCATACGGCGCGTACGCCGAATGGCACGCTGCGCCCTGCACCTGGCAACGCATTGCCAGCTTGCCCTTGTGCCCCAGCACCGGTTTGAGTTCGGTGGGTTCACCGATCAGGCACAGCCGTGGTTTACACGGGCGCTGTTCGAGGGCAGCCAGCATCGAGCGCACGCCCAGGCAACCGACTTCTTCGTCGTAGGAAAACGCCAGGTGTACCGGCATGCGCAACGGCTGCGCGAGAAACGCGGGCACAGCAGCCAACACCGAGGCGATAAAGCCTTTCATGTCGGCCGTGCCGCGGCCATACAGGCGGCCGTCACGCTCACTCAGGGCAAACGGCTCGACCGTCCAGGCCTGGCCATCCACCGGCACCACATCGGTATGCCCAGACAGCACCACACCACCAACATTCCTGGGGCCGACAGTGGCGAACAGGTTGGCCTTGGTGCCCTCCGGGTTATGGAACAGCTCGCACTCCACCCCCAGCTCGGCCAGGTAATCACGGATAAAACCGATCAGCGCCAGGTTGGAGTCGCGGCTCACCGTGGCAAAGCCGATCAGCCGGGCCAGCAGCGCGCGACTGGCAAATTCACTCATCGCCCGGCACCCCATAGCTTGGCGCGGCGGTCGGGTTGAGGGCGCGGGTGACGTAATCCTGCATCTGCGGGCGATAGGCTTGCCACAGGCCATCGAGCACACCGATCGGGTCGCTGTCGGCCCAATCGACGCGCAGGTCCACCAGCGGCCAGGTCAGCTCGCCAGCAATCTTCAGCGCCGCCGAGTGCACGGGCCCTGCTTCGCCACCCGCGGCCATCGCCGCGTGCATGGCTGCCAGCAGGCGGTCGGCCAGGTGGCCGCCGGCCTGCTCGAAGGCCAGCACCATGGCTTCGATCACCTGGGTCGAGGACAGCAGGTTGCCAGCCGCCGCGCATTGTTCGCCGGCCATTGCATGGTGTGTGCCCAAGGCTTCCCGCCCGGTGAACAGGGCCACCTGGCCGTGGCTGTCGATCACCGTGACCTGGCGGTACTCACTCCAGCCATTGGCACTGAGCACCCTGTCCAGCGCAGCGGCGGGCGGCAACTGGCCATGCTCCAGGGCATCGAGAATCTGCGGGCCCAGCGCCGGCAGGGTGATGTTCTGGGTCGAGACCGCGCCCACACCGGCACGCACCCAGGGGCAACGGGCACCCACGGCGATGCTCGACGAGCTGATGGCGATACCGACCTGGCCGGTTTCCTGGCAACGACCGATGATGGAGAACGTCATGTCATGGTTCCTGTTGTGCTGTGCGATACACGGCATTCTGAGTGGAACCTTCGGGCGGGCGAAACGACCTTTTTCCGAGGGGGTAGGCAGGAAAAAACTAGGCTCAAGGGCCCGCCCTCCGCACCCGCTCGAAAAACCACGCCACCCACCCGGCCAACCTGCCCCACAGGCCAGAGAACTCAAGGCCTTCGCCGTTTTATCGGCAAGCACCAGCTAAATACTATTTTCGCCATTTCCACGGCATCCCTAGTCTGGCTCCAGGTAACGGCGGTCCTCCAAACCGACCTGACAAAAACCGCCTGAACAAGGGCTCGGACATGACACTGAACAACCTCGAAATCGACACCCTCGTCGTCGGCGCCGGCCAGGCCGGCGTGGCCATGAGCGAACACCTGAGCAAGCTTGGCGTGCCGCATCTGGTGCTGGAACGCAACCGCATCGCGCAGGCCTGGCGTACCGGCCGCTGGGACTCATTGGTCGCCAACGGCCCGGCCTGGCACGACCGCTTCCCGGGGCTGGAATTCAACCTCGACGCCGATGCATTCGCCGGCAAGGACCAGGTGGCCGACTACTTCGAGCAGTACGTACGCAAGTACAACCTGCCCGTGCGCACCGGCATTGAAGTCAAGCGCGTGGTGCGTAACAGCGACCGCCCTGGCTTCACCATCGACACCAGTGAAGGCGTGATTCGCGCCAATCGCGTCGTGGCTGCCACCGGCCCGTTCCAGAAACCGGTGATCCCGGCCATCGCGCCAAAAGACAGCAACCTGCACCAGATTCATTCCGCCGCTTACTTCAACCCAGAGCAGTTGCCTGAAGGCGCGGTACTGGTGGTCGGTGCCGGCTCTTCCGGCGTGCAGATTGCCGAAGAGCTGATGCGCGCCGGGCGCCAGGTGTACCTGTCGGTCGGCGCCCACGACCGCCCGCCGCGTGCCTACCGCAACCGCGACTTCTGCTGGTGGCTGGGCGTGCTGGGCGAGTGGGACGCGGAAATTGCCAAGCCCGGTCGCGAGCATGTGACCATCGCGGTCAGCGGCGCCCGTGGTGGCCACACCGTGGACTTCCGCGCCCTCGCCCACCAGGGCATGACCCTGGTCGGCCTGACCCAGTCGTTCGAAAACGGCGTCGCGCACTTCCAGGACAACCTGGTCGAGAACATCAACCGCGGCGACGACAACTACCTGGCCCTGCTGGATGCGGCCGATGCCTACATCGAACGCAACGGCCTGGACCTGCCGGAAGAGCCCGAAGCCCGCCAGCGCCTGGCCGACCCGGAGTGCATGCGCAACCCGCTGCAGCAGCTGGACCTGGCCAAGGCCGGCGTCAGCAGCATCATCTGGGCCACCGGTTATGGCGTGGATTTCAGCTGGCTGCAGGTAGACACCTTCGATGCCAACGGCAAGCCCCAGCACCAGCGTGGTGTGGCCCGTGAACCGGGCGTGTACTTCCTCGGCCTGCCGTGGTTGTCGCGCCGTGGTTCATCGTTCATCTGGGGGGTGTGGCACGACGCCAAGCACGTCGCCGGCCACATTGCCACGCAACGTACCTACACCGCCTACCGCGACCGCGAGCAACGCGCAGCGGATGAGCAGCAAACCGCCAAGATCAGCAATGTCAGCACCCTCGGAGCCCACTGATGCCTACCCATACTCGCATCCGCATGTTCAACACCAAGGAAACCTACCCCAACCAGACCCTGGACAACGACTTGTGCCAGGCCGTGCGGGCGGGCAATACCATCTACGTGCGTGGCCAGGTCGGTACCGACTTCGAAGGCAAGCTGGTGGGCCTGGGTGACCCGCGCGCACAAACCGAACAGGCGATGAAGAACGTCAAGCAACTGCTTGAAGAAGCCGGCTCGGACCTGTCGCACATCGTCAAGACCACCACCTACATCACCGACCCGCGTTTCCGCGAGCCGGTGTACAAGGAGGTGGGCAAGTGGCTCAAGGGCGTGTTCCCGATTTCCACCGGGTTGGTGGTAGCCGGGTTGGCCCAGGCCGAGTGGCTGATGGAGATCGACGTGATCGCCGTGGTACCCGATCAGCAATGACCGCAGGCCTGAATGGCGGGTGGTGACTGCCACCTGCCGTCCAGCCACGCCTGGGTTGCCCGTGCCGCTGCTTGCAAGCGTTGAGGTGCGGGCACGCCAACGGACGACGGCACTTGCACACTGAAACGTCGCCCGCAGTTCGCGCGTGGCTGGCTACCCGGCGCAGCTCCAACGCCATCGGGCGTACCACACCCAGTCCATTCAGTAGGTCGCCCTCCCGCCGCTGAGGTCAAACACAAAGCCAGTTGTAAAGCTGCACTCAGGCCCGGCGATCCAGCTGACCATGTTGGCAATCTCCTCGGCCTTGAGGAAGCGCCCCATGGGGATCTTGGCCTTGCTCGCGGCAATATGCTCGGCCGTCATCTCGGCCATCAGCGGCGTCTCGACCATCGCCGGTGCCACGCAGTTGAGCAGCACGCCATCCTGCGCCAGCTCCTTGGCTGCCGCCTTGGTGAAGGCGATGACCCCGGCCTTGGCTGCCGAATAGCCCGAGATGTACTGCACACCCTCCTTGCCAGCCATGGAGGCGATATTGACGATGCGCCCGTAGCCGCGCTCACGCATGTGCCCAATGGCGGTACGGCAGCAATAGAACACACCGTTCAGGTCGATGGCGATGACCTTGTCCCAGGCCTCTGGCGGGTACTCCCAAGACGCCACCACCGGGCCGTTGATGCCGGCATTGTTGACCAAGATCTGCACCTGCCCCAAACGCGCCAGCGTCTGGGCAAAAGCCGCCTCCACCGAGGCCAGCGACGACACATCCACTGCCTGGCGCAGCACCGGCTCGAAGCCGTTTTCCGTGCTGTTCCAGCCATCGACGGCAAGGTCCCAGATCACCACCTGGGCGCCGGCGACATGCAAGCGGCGGGCAATCGCCAGGCCGATGCCACGCATGCCACCGGTGACGATAGCGGTTTGGCCTTGCAGGTACTGGCTCATTGTTCAGCTCCATTTTCGACAGAAGGAATATCCGGCAAGCGACGCAGGTCACATGCCCTTTGGGGCGCTAGCCGAGACGATCCTCCAGGCCATGGAGGATGCCGCCCGGGACGGGTGTTCTGTTCAGTGTTCATCACGATTGCGCGCTTGTTGTTGGAAGGGCAAACAACGGAGGGGCTAGGCAAACCCGAACAATCGCCGAGGGGTGTACCACATTACTGTGCGGCGCAGCCGGGCATCCGGCATCAGGCGCTCGGCCAGCTTCAGCAGCGGGCCGTAGTCCACCCGCGCGGGTTGGCGAATGAACGGCCAGTCCGACCCCCACACACAGGCTTGGGCGCCAAAGGCTTCGAGCAGGGCCTGCACGTATGCACTGCTCTGTTCGAACAAGGCATCCGCTGCGGCAAACTTCTGCATGCCTGACAGCTTCACGCAGGCGCGGCCACTGTCGGCCAGCCGCAGCAACGCCTGGAAGCCGGCTTGCTGGACACCGGCAGCGACATCCGGGCGGCCGCAATGGTCAATCAACAGACGAGCCTGCGAGCCTTGCAGCAGGCTGTGCAGGTCCAGCAACTGGTCGTCACACACCTGCAGCTGGGCGAACATGCCAAGCTCGGCGAGCTTGCCGAACAGCCCGTCAACGCCCTTGAGGCTGGCTACCCCGTACAGCGCGGGGTTGAAGGCGATACCCACCACGCCTTGCGCCTGTAACGCCGCCAGCGCGTCGAGGTTGATGTCCGCCTTGACCACCGCCACCCCCTTGAACCGCCCCTGCCCGCTGGCCAAGGCATGCAGCAGGCAGCGGTTGTCGGTGTGGTAGCCGCTGTTGGGGCCCACCAGCAAGGCATGTTGCACGCCGTAAGCCTCCATCACCCGGGTGAACTGCGCCTGGGTGGCGACCTCCTGGCCGGAGGGCGCGTAGGGTGCATCGGGGTGATAGGGGAAACGGGCGGGGTCAAACAAATGGTTATGGCAATCGATCTTCGCTTCGTCAAATATGTTCACGCAGCACTCCCGTCAAGCGCCACTGCGCTTGTCTGCAGATCTTGTTATTGTGCGCCGCAAGGGCAGTTAGGCTGGGATTAACGATACTGTGTGGCCGGCTTTGACGCTCATACCCAGATGGCGAAAACCATAACCGAAGGTAATACACATGCTGCTTGGCAACGAAGGCGCGGACGCAAGCCCCATGGTGTTCAAGCTGCGGCACATGGAAGTGTTCAGGGCGGTGATGCTGACGGGCTCGATCAGTGCGGCGGCCAAATTGCTGTATGTGTCGCAGCCGGCGGTGAGCAAGCTGATCCAGTACATCGAAGCGCGCCTGGCCTACCCGCTGTTCGAGCGCGTCAACAACCGCCTGGTGCCGACGGCCGAAGCGCAGGTGCTGTTTCGCGAGGTCGAGCGGGTGTACCAGGCAGCGTTGCAGGTCAACGAGTGTGCCCTGGCGCTGGGCGCTGGCGGCCAGCGCAAGTTGCGTATCTCGTGCAGTGCATCGTTGTCCACGGTGGTGATCCCGATGGCCCTGGCCCAGCTCAAGCGTGAATCACCGTCACTGAATATCGAGTGGCAAACCTCGTTGATGGGTGAAATGCCCAACCAGATCGTGTCGAAGAAGGTCGACCTGTCGATCGCCGCCCTGCCGGTGGTGCACGACCACCTGCATTCGCAAGCGTTCATGCGTGGACGCATGGTAGTGGTGATGCCGCCGGGTCACCCTTTGGCCGGTCAGCCCGCGCTGACCCTGCAGCAGCTGGAGGGCCATGCGTTGCTGCTGTTCCGGCCCGACATGCCGTTTGGCAAGCTGTTGGCCGAACACATCGGGCGCCGCGGGCTACAACTGAAATCACTGTTGTCGTTCACCAATGCCAACGAGGCTGTGGCGTTGGTCAAGCAAGGCATGGGCATCAGCGTGATCGACGAGTTCGTTGCACAGGACAGCGGGCTGGCGGTGGTGCCGTTGGCCGATGAGATTCACTTCGATATCAGCTTCGTCTATTCGCGCTTCGAGCCGCCCTCGCATGCAGCGCTGCAGTTGATGCGGGTGTTGCAGGGGCAGGCGCAGAAGCTGGGCCGGGCGCTTGCGCCGGGCTGATCAGCTACGCAACTGCCCCCCTGTGGGAAGGGTTTCAGCCGCGAACGCTGCCGAAGCCGGTGCCATGCACCGAGTCGCCAGATTCGCGGGCACGTCCGCTCCCGCTGGGTATACAAGGGTTCGGTTTAAAAGCCGACCGTAGCCGAGAGCAGATAGGTCCGCGGGGTGGACAGGGTCAACCCCGGCTCACTGTCATCCGACGCCCCTGCCGAGCTCCAGTAGCGATCATCGAGCACATTCTCGACACTGGCCCGCAAGGTAACCTCGGTGGCGTCCACCTTGAAGGCATAACGTGCACCCACGTCATAACGCTCCCAGCCGTCGATGCGTTTGCTGTTGTTCTGGTCCAGGTACTGCGAGCTGGAGTGAATGCCGCGCGCTGTGAAGGTCAGCCCGCTCACCCCTGGCACGTCCCATTCAGCCCCCAGATTGACGTTGTATTCGGGCGTGGCCGGCGCACGGTTGCCATCGTAGGCACCGCCGACGGTGTCGGTCAGCTCGCTGTCGATATACATCACCCCACCCAACACCCGCACGCCCTGCACCGGCTCACCGAACACACTCAGCTCGATGCCGCGGTTGTCACGCTTGCCATTGGGGCCGAACACCCGCGAGGCGGGGTTGGTCTCGTAGGCCGGCTGGCGAATGCGGAAGGCGCTGGCAGTAAAGGCCACCTGGCCGAGGTCGTACTTGGCACCCACCTCGATCTGGCGGCTGGTGAACGGCGGGAAGATCTGGTCTTCGTTGAGCGAGGTCGAGGGGGCGATCTTGCCTTGGCTCAGGCCCTCCATGTAGTTGGCATACAACGAGAGCTGGTCGGTGACCTTGAGCAGTACGCCCCCAGAAGGCGAGACCTTTTCTTCGTCATAGCCCGTATCGCCTTTCACGCCGTCGCTCCAGTCATCCACCTGCACCCGCTGCCAGCGCGCACCCAGGGTCAACAGCAGGCGGTCGTCAAAAAAGCCAAGGGTATCGGCCAGGGCCACGCCGGAGAAGCGGTTTTCCGTGTAGACCTCGGGGTCGAGGCGGGTTGGCGTACCGGGTGTCGGTGCGGCAACCGGGTTGTAGAGGTTGCTCGGCGCCGAGGCATAGCGCGCCCCGCCGTTGGTGAAGTCCATGTAGTAATAGGTGGCGGCCAGGTTCAGTTCGTGGCTCACCGGGCCGGTATGGAACCAGTGACGCAAACCGGCCATGGCGGTGCGCACCGACTCGTCCCGGGTAAAGTCACGCGGCTGCACGGTGAAGTCGCCAGCATCGTTGGTGATCGACACGTTATGGCGCAGGAAGTCGTGGTTGCTCTTGCGCGCACCGACCGCACCATAGGCCAGCAGCGATTCGCTGATATCGTACTCGGCGTTCAGCGCACCGAAGGTGTCATTGGTACGCGCCTTGCTCCAGGCCTGGGCGTAGTTGTGGCGTACATCATTGGCATTGGGCACCTTGGCATTGGCACCGACCAGCACACGCTCCTGCGGGGCGTCGGTATCGCGCTCGGTGTGGCCAAGGTCTGCCGAGAGACGCAGGCGCTCGCCTCGAAAATCCAGGCCCAGCACCGCCATTTCGCGGTCGACGCGCTGGTGGTCCCATTCGGTATCACCGGCCTGCTTCACCCCATTGAAGCGCACGCCGAACTGCTGGCCTTCACCAAAGCGACGGCCGATGTCCACTGCGCTGCCAGCCTGGCCGGCCGAGGCGTAGCTGCCGGTGAATTCGGTGATCGGCTTGTCAGCGGCTCGCTTGGGCTGCACATTGATACCGCCGCCCACGCTGCCACGCGGCGATATGCCGTTGATCAACTGGCTGGGGCCTTTGATGATGTCGACCCGGTCGGCCATTTCCATGTCGATCGAATACGTCGGCAAGATGCCATAAAGACCGTTGTAGGCCACATCACTGTTGAACAGGCTGAAGCCGCGAATGGTGAACTGCTCGAAACGCCCGCCCGCCGGGTTGGTGGCACGCACTGAAGGGTCACTGGCAATCAGCTCGCCCAAGGTGCGCGCCTGTTGGTTCTTGACCAGGTCGCTGGTGTAGCTGGTGATGCTGAACGGGGTTTCCATGAAGTCGCGTGAACCGAGCAAGCCTTGTGCCCCTTGGCGTGCCACTTGGCCACCGGCATACGGCTGCGCTTCGTTGCCTGCGGCCAGGCCGCCGACGATGCGGGTGGGGGCGATTTCCAGCGCGCCACTGGCCTGGGGGCCTGGCATCAGGGTGAAGGCCCCCTCACCCACTGGTAGCGCCTGCAGGCCGCTACTGCGCAGCAACTGACTGAAGCCTTCATCGACACTGTAACGACCGGACAAGCCGTTACTTTGCCGGCCCTCTACCAATGCCGGGTCCAGCGAAAGGCTGACACCGGCCTGGTCGGCGAAATGGGTCAAAGCGGCACCCAGGCTGGCTGGCGCCACCTGGAACGTACGCCGGGCCGGCTCATCGGCCCAGGCGGGTGCACACAACAGCAGGCTTATCGCGAACAATGGATGTGCTGCGCGCGCCAGTGGGCGCAGGCGGCAGGATTTTACTGCAGGCATTGAACAAGGCTCCCCTTTTATTTTCTCCTACCGGTAATGACCGGCGAGTGAAAAAAAGGGGACAGCCTCATGCTCGATTTTCTCGTGCGGCCAGGCTCACCCAATAACGCGTGCGGGTCTGCACCTGCAACGGCAGGCTGGCGGCGAGCAGGGCCAACACCCGGTCGGTGTCGTCAAGGCGGAACGTGCCGGTAACACGCAAGCGCTCCAGTTCTGGTGCCCAGCGCAGTACGCCGGGGCGATACCTGCGCAGTTCGTGCAGCAACTCGCCCAGCGGGCGGTCGTCCAGCCGTAGCGCACCTTCGCGCCAGCCCAGTTGCCATGCGTCGAACGCTTTGACAGGGCCAACGCCGGCCGCCTGCAAGCTGGCCTGTTGGCCGGCCTGTAGCATCACGGCTGGACCACGCAACGGCTGCAGGCTGACTGACCCCTTGATCGCCGACACCCGACAGGCCTCATCAAGCAGGCGCAGGCACGCCTCGCCCTCACTGAGCACCACCCGGCCATAAGGCACCTGCAAGGTGAGGCTCAGGTTAGCGGGCACGCTGACGGCCACTTCACCGCGCAGCAGTGCCACGCGGCCTGCACCCCGCTCGATATCGACCGCACTGTCGGTGTTCAACTGCAACAAGGTGCCGTCGCTCAGCAGTGCCTGCCTGCGCTCTCCTACTGCGGTGCGCATGTCGGCGGTCCAGGCATCCAGCGGCAGCTCACGGCTCACCAGCCAGGCCACCGGCAACAACGCCGACACACCCAGGGCTTGTTTGAGCAGTGCCCGACGACCGGCATCCGGGCGATCCAGGGCGGCCATCGCCAATGCGCCGGGCAACCCGGCAAACCGCGCTCGCAACAGCGATGCCTTTTGCCAGGCATCTTCGTGCAGGTGACTGCTGGCGCGCCATTGCGCCAGACGCTGCAGGTCAGCTTCGCTTGCGTCGCCAGAATCCAGTAATGCCAGCCAACGGGCTGCAGCACGCAGCGCCTCGCGGGTTTCTGGGGGGTGGGGGCTCATTGCAACTCGGCCAACAGGCAATGTTCGTAAGCCTGCGCCATGTAGCGTTTCACCGAGCGCTGGCAGACGCCCAGGCGCTGGCCAATCTCGGCGTAGCCCAAGCCTTCCAGCTGGCTCCAGAGAAAGGCCTTGCGTATCGGCGGCTTGAGGCCGTCGAGCAACTCATCCAGTGCCTGCAGGGTTTCGAGCAGTACCCAGCGCTGTTCTGGCGACGGCACGTGTTGCTCGGGCAACTGCGCCAAGGCATCAAGGTAGGCCTGCTCCAGGCTACGTCGCTGGTGGAAGTTGCTGAGCAAACGCTTGCCCACGGTCAGCAGGTAGGCACGCGGTTCGCGTATGTCTGCCAGCGGCTGGGCGCTGGCCAGAATGCGCAGAAAAGTATCCTGACTGAGGTCGGCGGCATCCCAGGCATTGCCCATACGCCGGCGCAGCCAGGTTTCAAGCCAGCCGCGATGCTCCCGGTACAGGGCAGGCAGGCCAGGCTCCGCTGGCGGCGCGGCGTCGATCATGAGGAAGGTCCTGCGGCGGAGTAAATAAGATTAATTCTAATTTACATCACACCACAGAACCAAGCGGTTTGTTACCGGTCAGGCAATGGCTTCATCGACCAGCACTTGTGCTTCCTGCACCAGACGCTGCAAATGCGCCTCGTCGATGAAGCTTTCGGCGTAGATCTTGTAGATGTCTTCAGTACCCGACGGGCGCGCGGCGAACCAGCCATTGGCCGTCATCACCTTAAGCCCGCCAATCGCCTGGCCATTGCCTGGGGCGTGGCTGAGGATCTGCACGATCGGCTCACCGGCCAGTTCGGTCGACTTCACCTGCTCCGGCGCCAGCTTGCTCAGCAACGCCTTCTGCCGCGCATCGGCCTTGGCCTCGACACGGGTGGCGAACGGCTTGCCCAGCGCGTCGGTCAGGTCGGCATAAGCCTGGCTCGGGTTACGCCCGGTACGGGCGGTCATTTCGGCGGCCAGCAAGGCCGGGATCAACCCGTCCTTGTCGGTGGCCCACACCGAGCCATCGCGGCGCAGGAACGAAGCCCCTGCACTTTCTTCGCCACCAAAACCGAGCGAACCGTCGAACAGGCCCTGGGCGAAGAACTTGAAGCCCACCGGCACCTCATACAGATCGCGGCCCAGGCGTTGGGTAACGCGGTCGATCAGGCCGCTGGAGACCACGGTCTTGCCCACGGCGGCGTCGGTGCGCCACTGCGGGCGGTGGCGGAACAGGTAGTCGATGGCCACGGCGAGGTAGTTGTTGGGTTGCAGCAGGCCGTCAGGGGTGACGATGCCGTGGCGGTCGTGGTCCGGGTCGCAGGCGAAGGCCACGTCAAAGCGCTCGCGCAGGCCTATCAGGCCCTGCATCGCATACGGTGAGGAAGGGTCCATGCGAATCTGGCCGTCCCAGTCGACGGTCATGAAGCGGAAGGTCGGGTCGACCTCGGTGTTCACCACTTCCAGGTCCAGCTGGTAGTGCTTGGCAATGGCCGACCAGTAGCGTACCCCTGCCCCGCCCAGCGGGTCGACGCCCAGGCGCAACCCGGCGCCACGGATGACATCGAAATCGATGACGTTTTCCAGGTCGGCCACATAGTTGCTGACGTAGTCGTGGCGGTGGGTGGTCGGCGCCTGCAGCGCCTGGGCATGGTCCATGCGCTTGACGCCCGCCAGGTTAGCCGCCAGCAGCTCGTTGGCCTTGCCCTCGATCCACTTGGTCACGTCGCTGTCGGCCGGGCCGCCGTTGGGCGGGTTGTACTTGAAGCCACCGCTTTGCGGCGGGTTGTGCGACGGGGTGATGACGATACCGTCAGCCAGGCCCTGCGTGCGGCCACGGTTGTGGCAGAGGATGGCGTGGGAAACCGCCGGCGTGGGCGTGTATTCGTCATCCTTGGACAGCATCACCTGCACGCCGTTGGCGGCCAGCACTTCCAGGGCGCTGGCGGTCGCCGGCGCTGACAGGGCGTGGGTATCGGCGCCGATGAACAGCGGGCCATCGATGCCTTTTTCCTGGCGGTACAGGCAAATCGCCTGGCTAATGGCCAGGACGTGATACTCGTTGAAACTCAATTCAAGCGAACTGCCCCGGTGCCCCGAGGTGCCGAAGGCCACGCGCTGGGCCGCCACGGCAGCGTCTGGGCGGCCCGTGTAATAGGCGGTAAGCAGCCGGGGAATATCGACCAGCACGCTGGCCGGAGCCGGCTTGCCTGCCAAAGGACTGAGCGTCATGCAAAAACCTCGAGTTCAACGGATGTTGGTGTTGGAACGTGCAGTGTACTGAGAGTTGCAATGCCGTGCGATGGGGGACTCAAAGAAACCCCAGGCCCTGCAGGGTATTGCGCCTCCCACCCAACCCTATGACGGTCTAGAGTACAAGCCATACCCCTTGTGAATGAGGCCCCATGGCTTTCCATCGCCTGACCCGCACACACCCCCGCCTGAGCCTCGCCGCTGCAGTCGGCCTCGCTGGCGCCTGGCTGATCCCCGCCGGTGATACCGTGCAGCACATCCTCGCTGGCTGGAACCTGGGGGTGTGGCTGTACCTGCTGCTGGTGCTCTACCTGAGCTGGACAGCCAGCCCGGAAAAGGTCCGCAAAGTCGCCGGCGTCGAAGACGAGAACGCAGGCCTGGTCCTGCTGACCGTGTGCATCGCCGCCATCGCCAGCCTTGCCGCGGTCACCCTGCAACTGGTCTCCAGCCGCGGCCTGCAAGGCACGGCCCTGGCCGTGCACTATCTCTACACCGGCCTGACCGTCGCCGGTTCCTGGCTGCTGATCGGCTGCATATTCACCCTGCACTACGCCCGCCTGTTCTACACCGGGCAAAACCACGAACCCCCACTGCGCTTCGCTGATGGCGAGCGCAACCCGGATTACTGGGACTTCCACTACTTCTCGTTCACCATCAGCGTGGCGGTGCAAACCTCGGACGTGGGCGTCGCCGGGCGTGGGTTGCGGCGGGTGGTGCTGGCGCATTCGTTGGTGGGCTTCGTGTTCAATACGGCGATTCTGGGGTTCACTATCAACATCGCCGCCGGGTTGCTGGGTTAACCAAGCCGCTCGTCTGAAAAACCTGCGCGTCGAACGTCCGCGAAAGTCACCAAACCCGATGGTTACCTGGCACCTTGCGGCCGGGAAAACGTTTGCCATGCAGCCAGTCGTCACACTGCGCCCATGACAAGGGTGTGACCAGTGTCAAGCATTCGCACATTTGTCGTACTTGCAAGCGAAAATCGCGCGTAGCAGGTGCTATCTTTAATTTCCCGGCGGCCGCATCGATGTGGCCACCCGCTCATCATGTCCAGGTACGGACAAGGAGGCTGGCATGAACAAGATGACGTTCCCCAACGCCTGCCAGGTGATGCGCTGGCATTTCCATCCGTTGGGTTTCGAGGCCAGCATGGATGCGCCACGCAGCATGGTTGCGCGGCTGTTCGACCGCGCCAGCGGTGAAACCCTGCTGGCGATTGCGGGCATCCCCTGTGCAGCGATCATGGCCGCCGCCGATGTAGAGCGCATCATCGAGGCCGTCGAGGCGGAAATGGACGCCTTCATACCCGCCTTTACCTTGCGCGATGCAGTCTAGGCTCTGTTTTCAACGCAGCCTCACCGAGTATCAAGGCTTTTCATACAGCGCCTAGCCTGCAGCAGTGAGTTCCGGGCCCATGGCCTGCAATTTGCTCATGAACTGCTCGGCCGGCACAGGCTGGCCCAGCAGGTAGCCCTGCAACGAATCACACCCCAGACGGGTCAGGAAGTCCTGCTGTTTGTCGGTTTCAACCCCCTCGGCAACGATACGCAGGCCCAACGCCTGGCCCAGTGCGACGATTGCCGAAACAATCGCTGCATCGTCACTGTCCTGCTCCAGGTCGCGTACGAAGCCGCGGTCGATTTTCAGCTCGTTGGCTGGCAGGCGCTTGAGGTACATCAGGCTGGAATAGCCCGTACCAAAGTCATCAATGGACAAGTCCACGCCCATGTCGGACAGGCGCTGCAGCACGGTCAGGCTGGCATCGGCATCGTGCATGGCGGTGGTTTCGGTAATTTCCAGTGTCAGGCAGTTGGCTGGCAAGCCGTTCTGCTGCAGGGCGCGGGCCACGCTGTCGACCAGACCGGCATGGCAGAACTGGATGGCCGACAGGTTCACCGCCATGCGCCAGCCATGGTGCCCCTGGTCCAGCCACTGACGCATCTGACGGCAGGCCTCAGTGAGTACCCACTCACCAATGGGGATGATCAGGCCGGTCTTTTCTGCCAGGCCGATGAAGCGGTCAGGCAGCAGCAGGCCCTGCTGCGGGTGCTCCCAGCGCAGCAACGCTTCGGCACCGATCGGCTGGCAGGCCTGGGCGTCGAACTTGGGCTGATAATGCAAGCGGAACTGGCGCTGCTCCAGCGCCAGGCGCAGGTCCTGCAGCAGCTGCAACTGCTGGCGCGCGTTGCTGTTCATCGACACATCGAAGAAGCTGTAACCGTTCTTGCCGGCGCTCTTGGCATGGTACATGGCAGCGTCGGCGTTACGCAGCAGCTCATGCTGGTCCTGGCCATTGCCCGGGTACAGAACGATGCCCAGGCTCGCCGACAGTTGCAGGTCGTGCTCGGCCACGCGGAAAGGTCGGGACACCAGGTTGACCTGCTTGACCGCCACGTCCATGGCATCGTTCGGCTCCTGCAGTTCCACCAGCAGCACGAATTCGTCGCCGCCAATCCGTGCCAGCGTGTCCTGGCTGTGCAGGTGGCCGCGCAGGCGGGCCGCCACCGCTTTGAGCAGAAGGTCACCGATATGATGGCCAAAGGCATCGTTGACGGGTTTGAAGCCGTCCAGATCAATGAACATCAGGGCAAAACAACCGCCCTGCTCCGCCACTTTGGCAATGGCCTGTTCGATGCGGTCCGCCAGCAGGGTACGGTTGGGCAGATCGGTGAGGGTGTCGTGCAAGGCCAGTTGGGTCAGTTCCTGGTTGGCCAAGGTCAGCGAACGGGCCAACTCGGCAGTACGCGCCTCGAGACGCGCGTCCAGCACCGAAGTCAGCAAAGCCACTGCCAGTACTGCCAGCGTGGTGATCAGCACCAGGTAAACCAGGCTGTCCCCCTGCAACCCGCCCCCCAGCGCGCCGCAGAAGCTGCCCTCGGGGAAGTTCGCCGCTGCCATGCCGGTGTAATGCATGCCCACGATGGCAACGCCCATGACCACCGCCGCCAGGCCGCGGATCTGCCGTACGTAGGGGGTGTGTCTGCGCAGGCGGAAGGCAATCCACAATGCCGCCGCCGAGGCGCCTACGGCAATCAGCAGCGAAGCGCCGAACAACGTCGGGTCGTAATCGATGCCCGGCAGCATGCGCAGGGCAGCCATGCCGGTGTAGTGCATGCAGGCGATACCGGCGCCCATGATCAGCGCGCCAAACCCCAACTGCGGCGCTGGCAGGCTCGGCTGGCTGACCAGCCACAAGGCAAAGCCCGAGGACAGCACAGCGATCAGCAGCGAAAACGCGGTCAGGGCCAGGTCGTACCCCAAGTCGATGGGCAAGCTGAAGGCAAGCATGCCAATGAAGTGCATCGACCACACGCCGATGCCCATGGCCAACGCACCGCCGCCCATCCACAGGCAGGCAGCGCGGCCCTTGGCCGTGGCGATGCGGCCGGTCAGGTCAAGGGCGGTATAGGATGCCAGGATCGCCACGCACAGCGAAATCAACACCAGCGAAGAGGAGTAGCTACCGGTCAGCATTGAGAGTTCCAGCGCCGGGACAGGGGGCCCGGCAAAAGCTGACGATTGTACTCAAGCTTAAGCAAAACGCACGGGGTTTTTGCGAATGAGAATGGATCCAATAACCCCAGCCCACCCCCTCTGCGTTTGGTCAATTCTGCTCGGCAAACGCCTGCTCTGCATCCCAGCCGCCGCCCAACGCAGCCACCAGTTGCACACTGGCCACCAGGCGACCTTGCAGCAGGTTCAGCACACTGCGCTCGTTGCTCAGCGCCGTGGTTTGCACGTTGACCACATCCAGATAGCCGATCAGCCCGGCACGGTACTGGTTCTCGGTCAGGCGCAACGACTCACGGGCGGCATCAAGCGCCTCTTGGCGCACCACGGCTTCATCGCCATACACCTTCAGTTGAACCAGCAGGTTTTCCACTTCCTTGAAGCCGTCCAGCACGGTCTGGCGGTACTGCGCCACCGTCTGGTCATACACGGCCACCGTGCGGTCGACCTCGGCGCTGCGTTTGCCGGCGTCGAACAGGGTCAGCGCCAGCTGCGGGCCTACCGACCAGTAGCGGTTGGGCAGCTCGATCCAGTTGCTGAAGCTGCTGCTGGAATAACCACCACTCATGCTCAGGCTGAGGTCCGGGAAGTAGGCTGCCCGCGACACCCCGATGTTGGCGTTGGCCGCCATCACGTTGCGTTCGGCTGCAGCGATGTCCGGGCGCCGCTCCAGCAGTTGCGAAGGCAGCGAAACCGGTATTTGCGGCAACGCGGGAATCGTTTTGCTGTCGGCCAGGGCGAAGTCGGCAGGCGTCTTGCCCAGCAGCACGGCGATGGCATTTTCGAATTGCGCACGCTGCCAGATCAGGTCAATCAGGTCAGCCTGGGTGCTTTTGAGCTGCGTACGGGCCTGGGCCACGGCATCCGGGCCGGCGACACCGGCGCGGTACTGGTTTTCGTTCATTCGCAGCGAGCGCTCATAAGCCGCCACGGTGGCTTCCAGCAAGCGCTTCTGCTCATCGATCACCCGCAATTGCAGGTAGTTCTGCACCAGCTCCGACTGTTGGCTCAAGCGGATCGACGCAAGGTCGGCGAAACTCGCTTCGGCACTGGCCTCGTTGGCATTCAGGGTTTCGCGCAGCTTGCCCCACAGGTCGATCTCCCAGCTCACGCCCAACTGCGCGTTGTAGGTGTTGCGAATGCCGCTGCTGTTATTGGACAGGCTGGAACTGGAGCTGCCGGTGCCCTGCGCCGAACGGTTCTTGCTGGCGCTCAGGTCCAGGCTGGGGAACAGCGCCGCACGGCTGCTGCGCACCAGCGCCTGGGCCTGGCGGTACTGGGCTTCTGATTGCGCCACGGTCTGGTTGCTGCGGTTAAGCTCTTCGACCAGCGCGTTGAGCCCGGCATCACCGTAGATTTCCCACCAGGCGCCACGGGCGATGGCGTCGGACGGCGAGGCCTGGGTCCAACCTTCGGCGTGCTTGAACTGCGCCGCCGGGCTGTTCAGCTCGGGGCGGTGGTAGTCCGGGCTCAGGGTACAGGCACTGAGCAAGGCCACGCACAACCCGGCACCAAGCAGGCGCGAGCCACGGCCACGGGTCAGTGCCTGCAGGGCACGGTGAAGTGGGGTCTGGGCAAAAGTCATAGCGGGGTTTCCAGGGCGGCGTCGGTGCGCACGCCGCGCCAACGGTTGAAACGGTGGCGCAGGCGGTCCAGGTACAGGTAAACCACCGGCGTCGTATAAAGGGTGAGGATCTGGCTGAACACCAGGCCACCGATGATGGTCAGGCCCAGCGGCTGACGCATTTCTGCGCCTTCAGCCTGGCTCAGCAGCAACGGCAATGCGCCAAGGATCGCTGCCAGGGTGGTCATCAGGATCGGCCGCAGGCGCAGCAGGCAGGCCCGGCGGATCGACTCTTCCGGCGAAAAGCCCTGATGGCGCTCCAGCTGCAAGGCCAGGTCGATCATCAGGATGGCATTCTTTTTCACCACCCCGATCAACAGGAACAGCCCCAGCAACGAGATCAGGCTGAACTCGCCACCGGTGACGTACAGCGCCAGCAAGGCACCGACGCCCGCCGAAGGCAGTGTCGAGAGAATGGTCAGCGGGTGAATGTAGCTTTCATACAGAATACCCAGCACCAGGTACACCAGCAGCAGTGCGCCAAGGATCATGAATGGCTGGCCCTGCTGGGTCTGGGCAAAGGCATCGGCAGTGCCGCCGAGCTTGGCAATCACCTCCTCGGGCAGGCCCAGTTTGGCCACCGCGCGCTCCAGTGCCGCCATGGCCTGGTCGGGGCTGTAGCCCTCGGCGACGTCGAAGGCGATGTCTTCCGAAGCGAACTGGCCTTCGTGGCTGACCCGGTCGTTGGCCAGGCTGTTCTCGTAGTGGGCGATGGTCGACAGCGGCACCCGGGCGCCGTCGGCGGTGATCACCTGCACTTGCTCCAGCGTGCTCGGGTCCCAGGCGTATTTGGGGTTGATCTCCAGTACCACCTGGTACTGGTTGAGGCTGTCATAGATGGTGGAGATCTGCCGCTGGCTGTAGGCGTTGTTCAGTACTGCGGTGACCATGTCCATGTCGATGCCCAGGCGCTTGGCCTGGTCACGGTCGACCACCAGCGTCACCTGCTGGGTACCGGCACCATCGCGGGCGTCGATGGCGGTCAGCTCAGGCAGTGCACGCAGCGCCGCGACCACCTTGGGGAACCATTCGCGCAACGCCGCCAGGTCGCCGCTTTGCAGGGTATACAGGTACTGAGAAGAGGTCTGGTCACGCCCACCGCCACCCAGTTGCAGGTCCTGGTCGGCCATCAGGAACAGGCGCCCGCCGGGCACTTTGGGCAGTTCCTTGCGCAGGCGCTCGATCACCTTCTGCGCATCGATCTTGCGCTCGCTGATCGGTTTCAGGCGCACCAGCACAAAGGCGTTGTTGGTACCGCTGTTGCCACCGATGAAACCGGCGACACTCTGGACTGCCGGGTCGGCCAGCAAGGCGCGGCGGTAGATCTCCATCTTCGGCTGCATCACCGTGAACGACAGGCCGTCGTCCCCACGGATGAAGCCCATCAACTGGCCGGTATCCTGCTGGGGCATCAGCGTCTTGGGCACCACCACATACAGGGCGATGTTGATGCCGATGGTGGCCAGCAGGCTGAGCAGGGTCAGGCGCTTGTGGCGCAAGGCCCAGCCCAGGCTGCGGTCATAAGCAGCAACCATGCGCTGATGCAGCTTGTCGCTCCAGCGCTGCAGGCGTGTCTGCTCGGCCTGTTGCGGCTTGAGCCAGCGGGCGCAGAGCATCGGTGTAAGGGTGAGCGACACTACCAGCGAGACAATGATCGCCGCCGCCAGGGTGATGGAAAACTCCTGGAACAGGTTGCGCACGATGCCGCCCATGAACAGGATGGAGACGAACACCGCCACCAGCGACACGTTCATCGACAGCAAGGTGAAGCCCACTTCCTTGGCGCCCAGGAAGGCCGCCTTCATCGGCGGCTGGCCGTTCTCGATGTGCCTGGAGATGTTTTCCAGCACCACGATGGCATCGTCCACCACCAGCCCGGTGGCAAGGATCAGCGCCATCAGCGACAGGTTGTTGAGCGAGAAACCGCACACGTACATGACCGCGAACGTACCCACCAGCGATACCGGCACCGCCAGGCTGGGGATCAGCGAGGCGCGCAGGCTGCCGAGGAACAGGTAGACCACCAGGATCACCAGCACCACGGCGATCAGCAGGGTGTGCTCGGCCTCTTTGAGGGTGGCCTTGATCACGGGCGAGCGGTCCATGGCCACGTTCAGTTGCACGCTGGCTGGCAGCAACGACTGCAGTGCCGGAAGCTGCGCCTTGATCTGGTCGACCGTTTCGATGATGTTGGCGCCGGTCTGGCGGTTGACCACCAGCAGCACCGCTGCCTGGTCGTTGAAGAAGCCGCTGTTGTAACGGTTTTCAACGCCGTCGGTGACGGTCGCCACGTCAGACAGGCGCAGAATGGTGCCGTTCTGTTGGCGAATCACCACCGGCTCGTAATCCTTGGCGCTTTCCAGCTGGTCGTTGGCCCGCACCTGCCAGTTGCGCTCGGCGTCTTCGACAAAGCCCATGGGCCGGCGCTGGTTGGCGTTGGATACTGCGGTGCGCACTTCGTCCAGCGACAGGTTGTACTGGTTGAGCAGTTGCGGCTCGACGGCAATGCGCACGGCCGGCAGCGAACTGCCACCGATCTGCACCTCCCCTACCCCCGACACCTGAGCCAGGCTCTGTGAAAGGATGGTGTCGGCCAGGTCATACAGCTGGCCTTTCTGCAACACATCCGAGGTCAGCGAAAGCACCATGATCGGCGCCTGCGACGGGTTGATCTTCTTGTAGGTGGGCATGCTACGCATGCCACTGGGCAACAGGTTGCGGGTAGCGTTGATCGCCGCTTGCACCTCACGGGCTGCGCCATCGATGTCACGGCCCATTTCGAAGCCGATGATTACCCGTGTCGACCCCTGGTTGGAGCTGCTGGTGAGCGTGGTGACGCCGGCGATGCTGCCCAGCTTGCGCTCCAGCGGTGTGGCCACGGTGGACGCCATGACCTCGGGGCTGGCACCAGAGAGGTTCGCTGACACCACGATCACCGGGAAGTCCATTTGCGGCAGTGGCGCCACCGGTAGCAAGCCAAAGCTGACCCCACCCAGCAGCATGATCGCCAGGCTCAACAACATGGTCGCCACCGGGCGACGGATGAAAGGCCCGGACAGGTTCATGCCTGGGCCTGCTTCACGTCAGTGGCCGGGCGCAGGCGGCGGGCCAGGCGATCGAAGTACAGGTAGATGACCGGCGTGGTGAACAGCGTCAGCACCTGGCTGACCAGCAACCCGCCGACCATCACCAGGCCCAGTGGCTGGCGCAGCTCGGCACCGGAACCGGTGGCAAGCATCAGCGGCACCGCACCAAACAGCGCGGCCAGGGTGGTCATCAGGATCGGCCGGAAGCGCAGCAGCGCCGCCTGGTAGATGGCATCGCGCGGGCTCATGCCCTGATGGCGCTCGGCCTCCAGGGCGAAGTCGATCATCATGATCGCGTTCTTCTTGACGATACCGATCAGCAGGATGATGCCGATGATGGCGATCATGCCCAGGTCGTTACCGCTGATGAGCAAGGCCAGCAAGGCGCCGACCGCCGCTGACGGCAGGGTCGAGAGGATGGTGATCGGATGGATGTAGCTTTCGTACAGCACCCCCAGCACGATGTACATGGTCACCACCGCCGCCAGAATCAGCAGCAAGGTGCTCGACAACGATGCCTGGAAGGCCTCGGCCGCACCCTGGAAGCGGGTTTGCACACCCAGCGGCATGCCGATGGCCTGCTGCACCTGCTCGATCACCTGCACGGCTTCGCCCAGCGACGCGCCGTGAGCCAGGTTGAACGACAAGGTCACTGCCGGGAACTGGCCGATGTGGGAAATAGCCAGCTGGGCTTGACGCTGCTCGATCCGCGCCAGCGCCGAAAGGCGCACCTGGCCGCCATCGGTGGCCTTGACGTGGATCGACTCCAGCGCCTGCGGGCCGATCGTTGCGGCGTCCTTGGACTGCAACACCACGCGGTACTGGCTGGCCTGAGTGTAGATGGTCGAGATCTGCCGCTGGCCGAAGGCGTCGTACAGGGCATTGGTGATCTGCGACACGCTGATCCCCAGGCGGCTGGCCATGTCACGGTCGATGACCAGGTACACCTGCAGGCCCTTGTCCTGCAGGTCGCTGGCCACATCGGCCAGTTCCGGGCGCTGCTGCAGCGCCTGCACCAGCTTGCCACTCCACTGCGCCAGCAGGTCGGCGTCCGGCGACGACAGGCTGAACTGGTACTGGGTCCGGCTGACCCGGTCCTCGATGCTCAGGTCTTGCACCGGCTGCATGAACAGGCGGATGCCCACCAGCCGGTCGACCTGCGGCTGCAGGCGGCTGATCACTTCGCTGGCGCTGACATCGCGCTCGCCGTGGGGCTTGAGGTTGATCAGCAGGCGACCACTGTTGAGCGTGGCGTTGTCACCGTCTACGCCAATGTAGGACGACAGGCTTTGCACGGCCGGGTCTTGCAGGATGACCTTGCTCAGGGCCTGCTGACGTTCGCTCATGGCGGCGAACGAGGTGGACTGCGGCGCTTCGGAAATACCCTGGATCACCCCGGTGTCCTGCACCGGGAAGAAGCCCTTGGGCACGACCATGTACAGGAACACCGTGAGCACCAGGCTGGCCACCGCCACCAGCAAGGTCAGCGGCTGATGCTTGAGCACCCACTGCAGGGCACTGCCGTAGTGCTTGATCAGCCAGTCGATCCAGGCGCCACTGGCACGGTAGAAGCGGCCTTGTTCTTCTTCCTTGGGCTCGCGCTTGAGCAGACGCGCGCACATCATCGGCGTCAGGGTCAGGGACACCACCAGGGAAATCAGAATGGCCACTGCCAGCGTGATGGCGAACTCGCGGAACAGGCGACCGACCACGTCCGCCATGAACAGCAACGGGATCAGGACCGCAATCAGCGAGAAGGTCAGCGAAATCAGGGTGAAGCCAATCTGCCTGGCACCCTTGAGCGCCGCCTGCATGGGCGTCTCGCCCTCTTCGATATGCCGGGAGATGTTCTCCAGCATGACGATGGCATCATCGACCACAAAGCCGGTGGCGATGGTCAGGGCCATGAGTGTCAGGTTGTTGACCGAGAACCCGGCCAGGTACATGACCCCGAACGTCCCGATCAGCGACAGTGGCACGGCAATCGACGGAATGAGGGTGGCGCTGAAGCGGCGCAGGAAAACGAAGGTGACCATCACCACCAGAACGATGGCGATCAGCAGTTCGTGCTGCACGTCCTTGACCGCGGCACGAATGGTCTGGGTGCGGTCGGTCAGCACCGATACATCGAGGCCGGCCGGCAGGTTGTCGGTGATCGACGGCAGCAGGCCCTTGATGCGGTCGACCACTTCGATCACGTTGGCGCCTGGCTGACGCTGGATGTTCAGCAGCACAGCATGGTTCTCGTTCGCCCAGGCGGCCAACCGCTCGTTCTCGGCGCCGTCGACGATTTCGGCCACATCTTTCAGGCGCAGCGGCGCACCGTTGTTGTAGGCCAGGATCAGGTTGGCGTATTCCTCGGGAGAGCGCAGCTGGTCGTTGGCATCAAGCATCGACACCCGCGTCGGGCCGTCGAAGTTGCCTTTGGGCTGGTTGACGTTGGAGGCACCGATCAGCGTGCGCACGTCATCCAGATTCAAGCCATTGGCCGCCAGGGCGTCGACGTTGACCTTGATGCGTACCGCCTGGCGCTGGCCACCGGCAATGCTGACCATGCCCACGCCGCTGATTTGCGCAAGCTTTTGCGCCACGCGGGTATCGACCAGGTCGTTGAGCTTGGGCAGCGGCATGGTCTTGCTGGAGATGGCCAGGGTCAGCACCGGGGTGTCGGCCGGGTTGACCTTGTTGTACACCGGCGGTGCCGGCAGGTCACTGGGCAACAGGTTGCTGGCGGCGTTGATCGCGGCCTGCACCTGTTGCTCGGCAACGTCCATGTTCATGTCGAGGTTGAAACGCAAGGTCAGCACCGACGCGCCGCCAGAACTGGTCGAGGCCATCTGTTCCAGACCCGGCATCTGGCCGAACTGGCGCTCCAGTGGCGCGGTGACAGCGCTGGTCATCACCTGCGGGCTGGCGCCGGGGTACAGGGTCATGACGCGAATGGTCGGGTAATCCACCTGCGGCAAGGCGGAAACCGGCAGCAACTTGTAGGCGATCAGGCCTGCCAGCACGATGGCCAGCATGCTCAGCGTGGTGGCGACCGGGCGCAGGATGAACAGGCGCGAGAGGTTCATGCGCCCGCCTTGCCTGCTGCGTTGCCAGGTTGTGCTTCATCTGTTTGCGCCGCGCCCTTGGTTTCCTGCCCTTGCAGGTGCTGGCCCGGGGTGGTCGGCACTTGCGAGCTGTCTTCGACCACTTCCACCTGGGTGCCTTCGCGCAGGCGGTCGGTGCCTTCCAGCACCAGGCGATCGCCGGCCTTCAAGCCGTCGAGAATGACGCTGTTCTCGCCATCGCTGGCGCCCACCTTGAGCTTGCGGACATTGACGGTGCTCTTCTCGTTGACCACATAGGCAAAGGTGCCATCGTTGCCAAACTGGATGGCCGCCGCCGGGGCCATGACCACCTGCTTGAGGGTGTCGGCCAGCAAGCGCACGTTGACGAACTGGTTGGGGAACAGGGCCAGGTCCTTGTTCTCGAAGCGGCCTTTGAACTTCAGCGTGCCGGTGGTGGTGTCGATCTGGTTGTCGATGCTGCCCAGCACACCGGTGGACTGCAGCTTGCTGTCACTGCGGTCCCAGGCCTCGACCGGCAGGGTGGCGCCACTGCGGTAGCGCTCCAGCACAGTGCTCAGTTCGGTTTCCGGCAGGGTGAAGGCGACGTTGATCGGCTCGGTTTGGGTGATGACCACCAGCGCGGTGGTGTCGTTGGCGGCCACCAGGTTGCCCAGATCGAGCTGGCGCAGGCCCACACGGCCACTGATCGGCGCACGGATCTGGGTGAAATCGAGGTTCAGGCGGGCGTCGTTGACCTGTGCCTGATTGGTCTTGACCAGCCCCTGGAACTGCGCAACCTGGGCTTCGGCGGTGTCCAGTGTTTGCTTGGCGATGCTGTCTTCAGCGTACAGGCCTTTATAGCGGGCCAGGTCGACCTGAGCGTTCTTCAACTGTGCCTGGTTCTGCGCCAAGGTGCCTTCGGCCTGCTGCAGGGCGATGCGATAAGGGCGCGGGTCGATTTCGGCCAGCAGGTCGCCAGCCTTGACGCGCTGGCCTTCCTTGAAGTGGATGTTCACCAGTTCGCCAGCCACGCGGCTGCGCACATTGACCGTGTTGGTCGCGGTGACCGTGCCCAAGGCTTTGTAGTAGAGGGGGAAGTCGCCTGTCCGCACCGGCACGACGCGTACCGGCACTGGGTCGCTGGAGCCGCCAAAACCTGGGCGGCCGCCGATCATGCCCATGCCCTTGCCACCGCGCCCGCCACTGGCTTCTTTATGCGCAGGCGTCGCTGCGGGCCACAGCCACCAGGCCAGTGCAGCCACCAGCAGCAGGATCAGCAGGCCGACGAGCCAGCGACGAAGGGAACGGGAATTGGACGCTTGCATGGGTTGAACGAACCTTGTTCGGAATGACGACTTGGGGAGGATGAACGATAAGCACTGCCATCGTTTTAGCAAAGGGCCTTTACCAGAGGTTTACCTTTGCCTGACGTTGCCAAGCGGCGGAATTTTAAATGAAAACGGCCCGGAACGTGTTCCGGGCCGTTACAGGGTGTTGCTTGGAGCGGTGACGGGCCTGAAGGTTCGGTTGCCTGGTCTGGCCCTTTCGCGGGTGAACCCGCTCCTACGGGGATGTCACAGCCTTTGAAACCTGTGCCGCACGTTGTAGGAGCGGGTTTACCCGCGAAGCGGCCATCACAGGCTACAGACGCCCGCCCTGCCCCACGCAATCCTTACTTCAGTACAGCCAGCGCCGCGTCGTAGTTTGGCTCGTCAGCAATTTCGCCAACCAGTTCGCTGTGCAGCACCTTGTCGTTCTCGTCCAGCACCACCACGGCGCGGGCGGCCAGGCCGGCCAGCGGGCCGTCGGCGATGGCTACGCCGTAGTTCTCGAGGAACTCGCGGCCACGCAGGGTCGACAGGTTCTTCACATTGTCCAGCCCTTCGGCGCCGCAGAAACGTGCCTGGGCGAACGGCAGGTCAGCCGAGATGCACAGCACCACGGTGTTGGCAACGTCGTTGGCCTGGGCGTTGAACTTGCGCACCGAGGTGGCGCAGGTCGGGGTATCGACGCTTGGGAAGATATTCAGCACCTTGCGCTTGCCGGCGTAGTCTTTCAGCGACTTGTCAGCCAGGCCTTCACCTACCAGGGAGAAAGCCGGAGCCTGGGCGCCGGCCTGTGGCAGGTTGCCGTTGACCTGGACCGGGTTGCCTTTGAGAGTCACTTGAGCCATGACGAAATCCTTATGCGGGGTTTGAAAAGGACACTGAGTTAAGCATGAAGGCAGCCGGGTGCCTATGGGGGCAGGTGAAATTGTTCCATTGCCGGACGATTTTTGTGGACAAAAATGCCGATAGCCGCGGTTACGGCCAGTGGCCTCACCGTTGCCGAACGCCCATCCCGACCTCCCCCTACAATTCCTACACCTCAATCGGAAGTTTCGCTATCAAGCTCAACTTGTACATCTCTTGCGTACTGGTTTACTGGATGACGAAAGCTATTTCTTGCAATTCCAATCGAGGAGTTAATGGCATGAACCGCCCCGCTGGTTCGCTTCGGCGCCACCTGTGCTCGACGCTGCTGATTTTGTTATGTCTGCTGGGTGTGTTTCCTCTGGACGTAATCCTCCCATCATTCCCTGCGCTCTCAGATGAGTTTCGGGTCGACACAAAACAGATTGCGTACTCAGTGAGCTTTTTTGCTGTGGGTGTGGCCATGGCGCAAATCGTGATCGGCCCACTGTCGGATGGCATCGGGCGCAAGCGTTTGTTGCTCGCTGGGTTGAGCGTATCCATTGTGGGGGCGCTCGGTTGCGTATTTTCAACTCATTATGAAACGTTCATGGCCTTTCGCTTGGTGCAGGCCCTGGGTTGCGGCAGCCTCGTGCTAGGCCAGGCGCTTGTGCAGGACCTCTACAGCGGTACACAACGCAATGCCATGCGCATCCTGTTAACAAGCGCGAGCGGGTTGTTCATCTCCCTGTCACCGCTGGCAGGTGCTTTTCTTCAACAGTCCTTTGGCTGGAAGGCAAGCTTTACGGTATTCGTGATCATCGCTGCAATCGTTGCACTGTTATCGTGTGTGCTGCTTCATGACACACCTGCGGCGCATGACCGGGCGCCAAGCATGTCCAGTTATCGGGTGATGCTGCGAGACTCCAACTATCTCGCGCATTCCATACTGTCCAGCCTCGCCTTTGCCTGCCATTTTTCCTTTATCGTCATAGCGCCCTTGCTGCTGATGGGCAGGCTGGAGCTGACGGCCTATCAATTCTCTCTGGTCTTTATCGGCTATGGGTTGGCATACATCGTCGGCGGCATGGCTGCGACCTACCTGAACAGTCGCGTAAGCCCGCAAGCTCAAATAAAAGCAGGCTTGCTGCTTATAAGTACGGCGGGCATCACCCTTTTGATGTGGGAATGGGTAGCGGGTTTATCTGTGCTGGGTGTTCTACTGCCGATGATTGTCTGTACCACCGGGACAACCCTGGTACGCCCCGCCGCAACGACCCAGGCTTTGGCGCGCTATCCACATCAGGCAGGTGCGGCAGCGTCGCTCAATACGACATTGCTGTTCGCCGGCGCCGGTTTGACGAGCACTCTGGTCGCAGGCTTAGAAAGCGCGCTAACGGCGGGCTTGGGCGTGCTGTTCGTGGTGGCCAGCCTGTGCGGAGGGTGGCTGCTTGCATGCACAAAGGACGATGGAATGCAACGCTGCTGAACCCTTGATCAGGCAAAAAAATGCCCGGGTGGCGACAAGCGACCCGGGCATTCTTGAATGAAACGGGTGAATCAGCTTACAAGGCCGTACACCACCGAAGTCAGCGCAACCAGGCCGACCACAACGACGAACACGTTGGAGGCCGCACCGCTGTACTTGCGCATCGATGGCACTCGGCGAATGGCGTACATCGGCATCAGGAACAGCAGCACCGCGAGAATCGGGCCGCCGAGCGACTCGATCATGCCGAGAATGCTCGGGTTGAGGGTGGCGACGATCCAGCACACCACCAGCATCAGCGCGGCAACCACGCGGTCCAGGGCCTTGGCGCCTGGGCGCGCACCGGTCTTGGCGATGATGCCCTTCAGGCCTTCGCTGGCACCGATATAGTGGCCGAGGAACGACTTGGCGATGGCCACGAAGGCGATCAACGGCGCAGCGAACGCGATGGTCGGGTTGCTGAAGTGGTTGGCCAGGTACGACAGGATCGACAGGTTCTGCGCCTTGGCTTCGGCCAGCTGGGCGCTGCTCAGGGTGAGCACGCAGCTGAACACGAAGAACAGCACCATCACCACCATCAGCAGGTGGGCACGACGCAGGATCTGGCCGCTGCGCTCGTCGGCGTGCGCGCCGTAACGGCGCTTCTGGTCGACGGCAAAGGCCGAAATGATCGGCGAATGGTTGAACGAGAACACCATTACCGGAATGGCCAACCACAGGGTGTGCAGGAAGGCCGAGGCCGGCGGCACCTCTGTGGCGCTGTCGAGAATGCCACCGGTCCAGTGCGGCACCAGGTACAGGCCCAGCAACGCCAGCGCAACGATGAACGGGTAGACCAGCAGGCTCATGACCTTGACCGTGGCCTGCTCCCCGCAGCGCACGATGGCCAGCAGGCCGAGGATCAGCACGAATGACAGGATTGCCCGAGGCGGCGGCTGCATGTGCAGCTGGTGTTCCATGAAGCTGGACACGGTGTTGGTCAGCGCCACGCTGTAGATAAGCAGGATCGGGAAGATGGCGAAGAAGTACAGCACGGTGATCGAGGCACCGGCGGTGATGCCGAAATGCTCCTTGACCACTTCGGTGATGTCGCTGCCATCGCGCCCGGAAAGGACGAAACGGGTCAGCCCGCGATGGGCGAAATAGGTCATCGGGAAGGCCAGCACGGCCAGGATCAACAGCGGCCAGAAGCCGCCAAGGCCGGCGTTGATCGGCAGGAACAGTGTCCCGGCGCCGATGGCTGTGCCGAACAGGCCCAGCATCCAGGTGGTGTCGTGACGCGCCCAAGTGCCGAGGGCGGCGGGGGTCGATTCTGCAAAGCGTTGTTCAACGCTTGGGGCCTGCTCATTCATTCCGGGTGAAGCTCCACTCGCAAGACTGCAACAGGCTGAGAATGGCGAAATAGACGTTTCGCCCAACTCAACCGGAAAAGAGGGGCGCGATTGTGCACGGAAAGGTTGCACTTGCGAAGCCCTTTTCCGAGGAGCGGTTGCACTTGTCTTTACAAGTGGACGGCATTGCTGGTGTCGATCAATGGAATGTAGCGGCCTGGGGGCCTGTGGGGCAGCCTCTGGGGGCCGCCTGTGGGAGCGGCCTGTGTGCGGCCTTGCGTCGCGAAAGGGCCGCAAAGCGGCCCCAGCAATGTCAGCGGCAAAGCTACAATCGTGGGGGCGCTCCGCCCCCCTTTCGCGACGCAAGGCCGCTCCCACAAAGTCCAACCGCGCCCCACAGGAGGGGCCGTGGCTGACCCCTTGGCGAGTTACTTCTGAACGGCAGCGAACGCTTCGGCAACCCGTTGCAGGTTGGCCGGGCGCAGGCCGGACATGCACACACGGCCGCTGTCGATCAGGTACACGCCGAACTCGTCACGCAGGCGACGGACCTGCTCGACGCTGAAGCCGGTGTAGCTGAACATGCCGCGCTGGCGCAGGAAGAACTGGAAGTCCTGGCCCGGCAGCAGCACGGCCAGGGCATCGACCAACGCCTGGCGCATGTCGAGGATACGCTTGCGCATCACTTCGACTTCTTCGGCCCACTGGGCATTCAGGCCAGCATCGCTCAGTACGCCAGCAACCAGCTGGGCGCCGAAGTTGGGCGGGCTGGAGTAGTTGCGGCGCACGGTGGCCTTCAGCTGGCCAAGCACGCTCTGGGCAGTGGCCTCGTCATCGCACACCACCGACAGGCCGCCCACCCGCTCGCCATACAGCGAGAAGATTTTCGAGAAGGAGTTGCTCACCAGGCACGGAACGCCCGCACGGGCCATTTCGCGGATGGCGTAGGCATCTTCCACCAAGCCTTCGGCGAAGCCTTGATAAGCGATGTCGAGGAACGGGATCAGCTGGCGCGCCTTGACCACTTCGACCACTTGTTGCCACTGGTGCTGCTGCAGATCGGCACCGGTAGGGTTGTGGCAGCACGGGTGCAGCAGCACCACGCTGTTGGCCGGCAGGCTCTGCAAGGTGGCCAGCATGCCGTCGAAGTCCACGCCACGGGTGGCCTGGTCGAAGTACGGGTAGGTGTGCACCTTGAAGCCTGCACCTTCGAAGATGGCGCGGTGGTTGTCCCAGGTCGGGTTGCTGACCCAGACTTCGGACTGCGGGAAGTAGCGCTTGAGGAAGTCGGCACCGACCTTCAGGGCGCCGGAGCCACCCACGGTCTGTACGGTGGCCACCCGGCCGCCGGTCACGGCCGGGTGATCAGCACCGAACAGCAGCGCCTGGATGGCTTGGCGGTAGCTGGCCAGGCCTTCCATCGGCAGGTACAGGGAGGCTTCGTGGTCCTGACCGGCAATGCGTTTTTCCACCGCATCCACCGCCGCCAGTTGCGGCACCACGCCGGCCTCATCGTAGTACAGGCCAATACTCAGGTTGACCTTGTCGGCGCGCGGGTCGGCCTTGAAGGTTTCCATCAACGAGAGGATCGGGTCGCCGGCATAGGCATCGACATGTTTGAACACAGCGTGCAGCTCCTTGGATCAGGACGATACGGAAAGTCAGCCCTGAGCATACCCGCAGAGCGGGCTCAGGAACATCCACTATTGTGCAAGGTTGTCTATGCAACATTGCATGACCGGGGATGAGGGCTGGATTCTTCGCGGGTAAACCCGCGAAGGGGATCAGCCAAGCAGCTCCTTCAGGCCTTGCAACTCCTGCTCGGTCACCGCCACCCCCTCCTCCTCGGCCACCTCACGCTCACGGTAGCGCCGCTCGCCCGGCATGCGCGTCAGCCCCACCGCCTGCATGTGCTCCACCAGCTCGCGGCTGCGCTGGGCAAAGCGCTGGCCTTCGGCCTTGCCCGGGTCGATAACGATGATCAACTGCCCGGTCCACGGCGTTTTCGCGCCCGGATGCCCGGACCAATCGAACTCCCAGGAGAAATGACCGCCGGTCAGCGCCGCCGCCAGCAGCTCGACCATCATCGACAACGCCGAGCCCTTGTGCCCGCCGAATGGCAGCAAGGCCCCGCCTTCCAGAATCGCCTTCGGGTCGGTGGTCGGCTGGCCATCGGCATCCACCCCCATGCCCTCCGGCAATGGCTGGCCGGCACGCGCGGCAATCTGCACATCGCCATGGGCCATGGCACTGGTGGCCATGTCGAAAACGATCGGGTCATGCTCGGCGCAAGGCGCAGCAAAAGCGATGGGGTTGGTACCGAACAGCGGCTTGCGTGCACCATGCGGCACCACGCAGGTCATGCTGTTGACCACGCTGAGGGCTACCAGGCCCTCTTCGGCGAACGGCTCGACATCCGGCCATAGCGCGGCGAAGTGGTGCGAGTTGTGGATCGCCAGCACGGCAATGCCTGCGCTGCGCGCCTTCGCCACCAACAGCTCACGGGCGGCCGCCAGTGCCGGCTGGGCAAAACCACCCGCAGCATCGACACGCACATAGCCGGCGGCCACGTCGCTCACCTGTGGCGTGGCCTGGCCATCGACCCAGCCGCTGGCCAAGGTCGAGACATAACCGGGCATGCGGAACACCCCATGGCTATGGGCGCCATCACGCTGGGCGCTGGCGCAGTTGTGGGCCAGCACCCGGGCCACGGCCTCGCTGCACCCATGACGCTGGAAAATCGCCTGCAACAGGCTTTGCAGCTCGGTAAAAGGCATGCGCACAACGGTGCTGGTGGAAGGTGCGGACATCTGAAGCTCCTTGTTGATTTTGGAATGGCTACAGCGTTGCAACGACAAAAACTTTCCTTCATGTGACAGCAATCTGTCAAATGTTGACTTGATGACAGAAAACATTCATTTTCTTCCCAAGCCTCACCCTGGAGCCGCAGCATGAGCCAACTGATCAAGCAACGCCTGGAAAACAGCCTCGAAGGGGCCGCTGCCTCGGGTCGCAAGATCGCCACCTACATGCTTGCCAACCTGCACGAACTGCCGTTCCAGACCTCGGCCAGCATTGCCGCCAAGCTGGGCGTCAGCGAATCCAGCGTCGGGCGCTACTGTCGCTCACTGGGTTATGCCCACCTCAAGGCGCTTAAGCAAGACCTGCAGAACGATCTGGGCGATGGCCCGTGGCTGGTAGGCGATCGTCTGCAAGATTACCGCCAGAACCAGGACGCCAGCGACAACGCCGGCAGCCTGGAGCTGGAAATCGCCGCCCTGGTGCGCGTACACGAATACCGCCAGAGCCCCGCCTGGCACAACGTGGCGCAACGCCTGGCGAGCAAGCCGCGGGTGTTCATCGCCGGCTTCCAGACCGAGCGCGGCATCGCCATGTGCATGAGCCACCTGCTGCAATACCTGCGCGATGGCGTGCAACTGGTGGACATCAGCGCCGGGCACTTCGGCGAAGTGCTGCTGGGCCGCGCCGAAGACAGCGCCCTGGTGGTGTTCGAGGCGCGCCGTTATTCCCGCCATGCCCTGATGCTGTGCCAAAAAGCGCGCGAGGCTGGCATTGCGGTCACCCTGGTGACCGACACCTTCTGTGACTGGGCGGATGCCAATGCCGACGAGGTGTTCCGCATCCCCACCGAATTCAACCTGTTCTGGGAATCCACCTCGACGATGCTGTCGTGGGTGCATCTGATGGTCAACGAGGTCTGCAAGAAGCTCGGACCGGATGTTGAAAAACGCTTGGAAGCAACTGCCGCTCTACATAACGAATTCGTCGGCTACACCTCGTGGTCGACGGGCAAACAACAATAGCAAGAGTGCAATGAGGTGCGAGATGAACAAGTCCATGGCCTTGCTGGGTGCGTGCGCGCTGCTGCTGGCGGGTGCCGCCAGCGCTGAAACCCTGCGGTTCGCCACCGAGGGTGCCTACCCGCCCTTCAACTATGTAGACGCCGATAACAAGCTGCACGGCTTCGATGTCGACATCACCCACGCCCTGTGCGAACAGATGAAAGTCGAATGCACGCTGGTGGCGCAGGACTGGGAAGGCATCATCCCCGCCCTGATGGCGCGCAAGTATGACGCGGTGGTGGCATCGATGATCGACACCGAAGAGCGACGCAAGAAGATCGCGTTCACCGACCACTACTACCGCACGCCCCTGACCGTGGCGGTTGCCAAGGACAGCAAGATCGACAGCGCCCAGACCGACTTTGTCGGCTACACCGTCGGTGCGCAGTCTTCCTCTACCCAGGCCATCTACGCCGAAGACGTGTACGGCAAGGCCGGTGCCGACGTGAAACTGTACCCGACCATGGACGAAGCCAACGCAGACCTGGCGGCCGGCCGCCTGGATGGCGTGATTGCCGACAAATTCCCGCTGCACGAGTGGATGAACAAGAACGGCGGGGATTGCTGCAAGATCCTTGGCGACGTGGCCGACACCAAGGCCGATGCCGCGATCGCTGTGCGCAAGGACGACGAAGCCCTGCGCCAGCGCCTGAATACCGCGCTGCAACAGATCGTGGCCAACGGCACCTACCAGAAGATCGCCAGCAAGTACTTTGCTTTCGATATCTACAACTGATCTTCAGGAAGTTGTGCGACCACCTTGTGGGAGCGGCCTTGCGTCGCGACAGGGCCGCGTAGCGGCCCCGGCAATCTCTGCAGTTGCATGAACCCTGGGGCCGCTACGCAGCCCTGTCGCGACGCAAGGCCGCTCCCACAAGGCCGCATAACCCGCCCAAGAGGTTCGTCATGCTCGATCAATTGTCCTTGCTGTCTTTCGCCAGCGGAGGCTGGGGCCAGGCGTTGCTGGCCGGCGCGCTGGTTACCGTTTCCCTGGCCTTGGCCTGCCTGCCCATCGGCCTGCCACTGGGCCTGGTGGTCGCGCTGGCGGCGCGCTCACGCAAACGCCTGCCACGGGCCTGGGCCACCACTTTTTCCACCGTCTTCCGCGGCCTCCCCGAGCTGCTGACCTTGCTGATCATCTATTACGGCTGCCAGATCGCCGCGCAGAAGATCCTCGCCGCCATGGGCTACCAAGGTGAGTTCCTCATCAACACCTTCCTCGCCGCGATGATCGCCTTCAGCCTGGTGTTCGCCGCGTTTTCCAGCGAGATCTGGCTGGCTGCCTTCAAGACCCTGCCCAAAGGCCAGTTGGAAGCCTGCTCGGCGCTTGGGCTTAGCAAGCGCACCGGCTTCTTCAAGGTGCTGCTGCCACAACTGACCCGCATCGCCCTGCCCGGCTTGTCCAACAACTGGCTGTCGCTGCTCAAGGACACCTCGCTGGTGTCGACCATCTCGCTGGTAGACCTGATGCGCCAGACCAACCTGGCGGTCAGCGTAACCAAGGAGCCGATGTTCTTCTACGGCGTCGCCTGCCTGGGCTACCTGCTGTTCGCGGCACTGTCCGGGCGCGTGTTCGCCTACATCGAACGGCGCAGCAACCGCCACCTGCAAGGAGCACGCGCATGAGCTTCGATCAACTGCTGGCAATGGTGCTTGACCCCGACCTGCTGGAACGCTACGGCCCGCGCTTCATCGACGGCCTGCTGGTAACCGCCAAGCTGGTGGCGATTTCCTTCAGCCTGGGTGCTGTGCTCGGCCTTCTGCTGGCCCTTGCCCGCCTGTCTCGCAGCCTGGTACTGCAGCGCATGGCAGCTGGCTACGTGTACTTCTTCCGCGGCTCGCCGCTGCTGGCGCAATTGTTCCTGCTGTACTACGGCCTGGGCTCGCTCAAGGGCTTCTGGCAGGACGTCGGCCTGTGGTGGTTCTTCCGGGATGCGTGGTTTTGCACCTTGCTGGCGTTCACCCTGAACACTGCCGCCTACCAGGCCGAGATCTTCCGCGGCAGCCTGATGGCGGTTGCGCCTGGCCAGCATGAAGCGGCGCGGGCGCTGAACCTGAAGCGCTCGACCACGTTCTTCAAGGTGATATTGCCGCAGTCGCTGCTGGTAGCCATTGGCCCGTTGGGCAACGAACTGATCCTGATGATCAAGGCCAGCGCGATCGCCTCGCTGGTGACGATCTACGACCTGATGGGCGTGACCAAACTGGCCTTCTCGCGCAGTTTCGACTTCCAGATCTACCTGTGGGCCGCCGTGCTCTACCTGGTGATCGTCGAACTGGTGCGGCGCCTGCTGAAACACCTGGAAGCTCGCCTGGGCCGCCACCTGAACTGACCGAAGGATACGTTTCATGCATTGCCAGACCCTTGTCCTCGGCGCCGGCATCGTCGGCGTCAGCACCGCGCTGCACCTACAGGCACGCGGGCGCCAGGTAATTCTGATCGACCGCGACGAACCGGGCAGCGGCACCAGCCACGGTAACGCCGGGCTGATCGAGCGCTCCAGTGTCATCCCCTATGCCTTCCCGCGGCAACTGAGCGCACTGCTGCGCTACGGCCTGAACCGCCAGCCCGATGTGCGCTACAGCCTGGCGCACCTGCCCAAGGCCGCACCGTGGCTGTGGCGTTACTGGCGCCAGTCGGCACCCGGGCGCCTGGCCGGCGCCGCCGCCGATATGTTGCCGCTGGTGCAGCGCTGTGTCGACGAGCACGACGCGCTGATCGCTGCCGCCGGCCTGGAGGGCCTGGTGCAAGCCAAAGGCTGGATCGAAGTGTTCCGCGACCCCGCGCTGTTCGAGCAGGCAAAAACCGATGCCAAGGGCCTGAGCCGCTACGGCTTGCGGTTCGAAATCCTTGAATGCGGGCAGCTGCAGGCCCGTGAACATCAGCTGGACGCCACCGTGGTCGGTGGCATCCACTGGCTCGACCCGAAAACCGTGAACAACCCCGGCGCGCTCACCCGTGGCTATGCGGCGCTGTTCCTGCAGCGCGGCGGGCAGTTCGTGCATGGCGATGCGCGCAGCCTGCGCCAGGCCAATGGCCAATGGCGGGTAGAGAGCCAGCGTGGCCCGATCACTGCCGACGAGGTGGTGGCCTGCCTTGGGCCTCAGTCAGCCGACCTGTTCAGCGGCCTGGGCTACCAGATCCCGCTGGCCATCAAGCGGGGCTACCACATGCACTACAGCACCCGTGACGGCGCTCAGCTGGAGCACTCGATCTGCGACACCCAAGGCGGCTATGTACTGGCGCCGATGGCGCGCGGCGTGCGCCTGACCACCGGCATCGAGTTCGACGCAGCCAGCGCGCCTGGCAATCAGATTCAGCTGGGCCGCTGCGAGGCCTTGGCGCGCAAGCTGTTCCCGGCCCTCGGCGATCGTCTGGACGACACGCCATGGCTGGGCCGCCGCCCCTGCCTGCCCGACATGCGCCCGGTGATCGGGCCGGCGCCGCGCCACCCAGGGCTGTGGTTCAACTTCGGCCATGCCCATCACGGCCTCACGCTGGGCCCGGTCTGCGGCCGGCTGCTGGCCGAGCTGCTCACTGGCGAGCCCCCCTTCACCGACCCCGCGCCTTACAGCGCGACCCGTTTCGACTGAACCCACGCGGGAGAACAACAAGATGACCGCACCACTGAGCCTTGCCACCCTTGCCCCCGAACCCGACCCGCGTTCGGTGCTGATACGCATCGAAGGCCTGAACAAGCACTATGGCGCGTTCCACGTGCTGCGTGACATCGACCTGCAGGTGCGCGAAGGCGAACGCATCGTGCTGTGCGGGCCGTCCGGCTCGGGCAAGTCGACCCTGATCCGTTGCATCAACCGCCTGGAAGTCGCCCAGCAGGGCAGCATCCAGGTGGACGGCATCGACCTGGCGGCCACCACGCGCGAGGCCGCACAGGTACGCAGCGACATCGGCATGGTGTTCCAGCACTTCAACCTGTTCCCGCACATGAGCGTGCTCGACAACTGCCTGCTGGCCCCCACCAGCGTGCGCGGGCTGTCACGCAAGGACGCCGAGGAGCGGGCACGCATGTACCTGAGCAAGGTCGGCATCGAAAGCCAGGCGCACAAGTACCCCAGCCAGCTGTCCGGCGGCCAGCAGCAGCGCGTGGCAATCGCCCGGGCGCTGTGCATGAAACCGCGGATCATGCTGTTCGACGAGCCCACTTCGGCGCTGGACCCGGAAATGGTCGCCGAGGTGCTGGACGTGCTGGTGCAGTTGGCGGGCACGGGCATGACCATGCTGTGCGTCACCCATGAAATGGGCTTTGCCCGGCAGGTCGCCGAGCGGGTGCTGTTCCTTGAGGGTGGGCAGATCATCGAGGACAGCCCGCCGCAGGTGTTCTTCAACCAGCCGCGCACCGAGCGCGCCAAGGCATTCCTGGCGCAGATACTGCACTGATTGAAGACCTGTCACTGAACGTGTGCGAGCGGCCTTGTGTCGCGAAAGGGCTGCGCAGCAGCCCCGGCAATCTATGTACAGTGCTGAAATCCGAGGGCCGCTTTGCGGCCCTTTCGCGACACAAGCCCGCTCCCACACCTTGGGCGTCTCCCTGCCTTCAGGCGCCCGGCCCTCTACTACTTTAGTACTGCATTTACTGTCTATCGTCGCATTCACAAAGGACCGCCACTGGCATGTAATGAGTCCATAACAAAAAGGAAAAACCTCCATGCCACGTGCCCTGCCCCGGCTGCCACGCCCTTTGCTGGCGGTACTTTCGCTGAGCCTGACGTTAGGCATCGCCCAGGCTGACACGGCGCCGCTGTTCTCCGCCGACGGCTATCGCACCACGCACTACCGCAGCCCGACCCCGCAACAGGTCGAAGGCGGCCAGGTCGTCGACACCGCCACTTTGCAAAGCCTGCTGGGCCAGGCGCCCAGGCCGGTGCTGATCGACGTCTATCGCCGCCAATGGCTGCAAGGTCGTTTCATCGAAGACGAACCACACAGCAACCTCCCCGGCAGCCTGTGGCTGGCCAACGCCGGCGACGGCGAACTGAGCCCGGCATGGCAGGACTACTTCGTGCGTAACCTGCAAAAAGCCACGGCCGGGCACCCGGACCAACCACTGGTCTTTTACTGCCGCTCCGATTGCTGGTTAAGCTGGAACGCGGTAAAACGCGCGAAAGCCTTGGGCTATAACAACCTGTATTGGTACCGCGACGGCCTGGATGCATGGCAGCAAGCCAACCTGCCATTGCAGCCGGCACAACCGGTGCCGTTCCCCTGAAATGCCTGTGTATGCGTGCCCCGCTCCATCCAATAAAAACAAGGTGAAAAGGCCATGTACAAAATTCTGATTGCCGACGATCACCCCCTGTTTCGCGAAGCCATCCACAATGTCATCAGCGATGGCTTCCAGGGCAGCGAGGTCATGGAGACCGCGGACCTTGAAAGCGCCCTGGCCCTGACCCAGGCGCATGACGACCTCGACCTGATCCTGCTCGACCTGAACATGCCCGGCATGCACGGCCTCAATGGCCTGATCACCCTGCGCAACGAGGCGCCGACCACGCCGGTGGTCATTGTTTCGGCCGAGCAGGAAAAGCAGATCGTGCTGCAGGCCATTACCTACGGTGCCGTGGGCTTCATCACCAAGTCGTCGCCACGCTCACAGATGATCGAAGCGATCGAGCAGATCCTCAATGGCAATGTCTACCTGCCGCCAGACATCATCCGCGCGCAAAAAAGCAGTACCAGCCGGCGCCATAACGATGCTCCGAGCTTCCCGCCGGAAATGCTCCAGGCCCTGACCCGCAAGCAACTGCTGGTACTCGAGCGCATGACCAAAGGCGAATCGAACAAACAGATCGCCTACACGCTGGACATCGCCGAAACCACCGTCAAGGCCCACGTTTCGGCGATCTTGCGCAAACTCAATGTGCACAACCGGGTACAAGCCATCCTCAGTGCTGGCGATATCGATTTTGCTGATTATCTGCGCCGTTGACCTGTTCCGACGGCTTCGCGGGTAACCCCGCGAAGCGGCCAACCGCTATGCCACGCCACTGGCCAGCAGATGGCTCATCGCCGTCTTGAGTTTCATCGGCCTTACGGGCTTGTGCATCAGCGTGTGACCCAGCTCGCGGATCTGCTGCTTGAGATCGTTGCTGTAGTTGGCCGTGATCATCAGCGCCGGTAGCGGCTGGGCGCGGCGGGCATTGATCCGCGCTACGGCGTCGACACCATTGCAGTCATTGTCCAGGTGGTAGTCGGCAATCAGCAGGTCGGCCTCGGCATGGTAGTTGTCCACCTGGCGCGCCAGGTCTTCCTCCGACAGCGCAGTGACCACCCGGCAGCCCCAACCTTCCAGCAAGGTACGCATGCCCGCACAAATCGCCGCATCGTTATCCAGCACCCACACCCGCGCCCCGCGCAGGCGTTCGAGCATCGGCTCGCAGATCGCCTGGCTTGGCTGGGCCTTGGGTGCAGTGGCGCTCAGCGGCACCTCGACAGCGAACACCGAGCCTTTGCCCAGCCATGACCGCACGCGGATCCGGTGGCCGAGGATGCCGGCGATCTTCTCCACGATTGCCAGGCCCAGGCCCAGCCCACGGTCCTGGTCCGGGCGCTGCACATCACCCCGCTTGAACTCCAGGAACATGTCTTCCAGGTGTTCTTCGGCAATGCCGATGCCGCTGTCCCACACTTCAATCCGCACGCCACCGCGCTGGCGCCGACACCCCAGCACCACGCGCCCGCTGCGGGTGTAGCGGATGGCATTGCTGAGCAGGTTGCGCAGGATGCGTGCCAGCAGCTGGATGTCACTACGCACGACGGCAGAACACCCCACAAAATGCAGCTCTAACCCTTCACTACGCGCCACCTGGGCGTATTCGGCAGCCAGGTTGTCCATCAGTTCGTGGAGGGCGAACGGGGCGACATCGGCCTTGATCACCCCGGCATCGAGCTTGGAAATATCCACCAGGGTACCCAACAGGTTTTCCACATCCTCCAGCGAATTGCTGACATTTCGCACCAGGTGGGCAGCGTTTTGCGGTTCGTCGCGCTCGAGCAACGCACTGGTGAACAGCCGCGCCGCGTTCAGCGGTTGCAGCAGGTCATGGCTGACCGCCGCAAGGAACTTGGTTTTCGACAGGTTGGCCTGCTCGGCCTCGCGCTTGGCCTCGCGCAGACGCGACTCGGCCTGGCTGCGCTCTTCGATTTCGCGCAGCAACTGGTCGTTGAGGCTGGTCAGTTCGGCAGTCCGCTCGCGCACCCGTTGCTCCAGGTGCTGATACGCCTGGTGCAACGCCTGTGCGGTGTTGCGGCGCTCGGTGATGTCGCGGATCAGCACGAAGATACCCACCACTTCGCCACTGGCCAGGCGGTTCGGTACGTAGGAACGTAGCATGTAGCGTTCCTGGCCGTTGATATTGGTCTCGGCAAACTCGAACGTTACGCTCTCCCCCGCCAGCGCCCGCGCCACGTAGCCTTCCAGGCGCTGGTAATGCTGCTCGCTGTGGGCCTCGCGCAGGCTCTGGCCCAGCATCACGCCATGCGGCCAGCAATACCATTCTTCGTAAACCTTGTTGGTGAATTCGTAGACCAGATCGGCGTTCAGGTAGGCGATCAGCGCCGGGACGTTGTCGGTAATCAGGCGAATCTGGTGCTGATGGGCCGTCTCGGCCCGCTGCCGGGCCTCGCTGAGCAGGCGGTTGACGGCCTTGAGCTCGGCCATGGCCTGGTTCAACGCATCGGTGCGTTCGCGCACCTGCTCGGCCAGCACCACTGAATGCTGGAACGCGGCGTAGGGGTCGTTGCCCCGGGTCACGCCCGACTCGATGCGCTCGATCAGTGCGTCATTGATACGCTGCAGCTTGTGGTTCTGGTGCTGCAGCCGGGTCAGCTCGGCCTGCAGTTCAGCGACCGACAGGAGGCCGGTTGCGGGCAATGGCGACCCCGGTGAAGGTCTGGTTGATGTGCATGCCATTGAACTGTTCTCCGTAGGTGTTGAAGCCGATCACCCGTTGCTCGCGCAGGAACGCGCCGACCGGCTCCAGGCCGTGGTGGGCCTCCAGTTCCAGCCGCCGCAGGAAACAATCACAACCGATGGTCAGCAGCAACGGTCCGAGACGCTGGTGCAGGCCATCGAACAGCTGGTGCAGGTTCGGCAGCAGCGGGCCCGGGGTCATGGCCGTGAGCACGATGCCGTTCTCCACCGCGCAGTAGAAGCTCAAGCTGAAGTCAGGGTGCATTTGCTGGATCGCCCGCACGTAGTACTGATCATGAATGCGCACGGCCAGCGGGTGGGCGGCGAACACCCGGTGATCGAGCGCAGCCACGGGCACACCAATGTGGCGGGCATATTCCTCGGCCGCCGGCTCGGCATTCAGTTCGAAAACCCGGCGCTGGGCGCTGTCGGCACCGGTGACCACCAGCTTTTCCTGGCGCGGCAGGATGTGATGCGTGGTGAACACTTCGAAGTCGAGCCAGGTGTTGACCAGCACCACCACGGCTGCACCGTTGTGGAATGTACCGCCGTAATACACATGGGTGCGGTTCAGGTAGTTGTCGTCACCGGCCGAGCCGCCGAAGTGCGGGATATCCCCCAGTGCTGCGCTGAGTGCGGCAAGCACCATCTCCTCGCGGCTGGACAAGCCATCGAGCAGCGTGAGTGCAAAGCTGTGGCCCTTGATTGGCGCCAGGGTATTGCTGCGGCAGGTGCCGACCAGCCGCTCGACCATCTGCTGCGCGTCGATCAGGCTGAAGCGCTCCATCTCATCGATCAACGCGGTGGCGATCGAAAAGTGCCGGTGATCGAAGCCCACCGCCGTCACGCAATTGCGGCCGTAGCCCAGCGGGGTGATTTCACCGGCGCTGGTGCAGCCGACCAGGCGTATGCCACCAAAGTCCTGTTCCAATGCTTCGCCCAAAGCCTGCAAGTCGTATTCGGCGGAGCAGAAGAACAACACGAAACCCAGGTGCGGGTGCAGCAACTGCCGCGCCAGGTCCTGAGCGGCCAGCCGTGCGTCGGTAGCCTGCGACATGGCATTGACCACACCGTCGTTATGAGCCTGCTGCATCGTGGTCTCCGGCACGGGGTGGCTGAGTGATCAGTTTAAGGAGCGGGTGGCGGGTGACGAATGCTACTTGGGTAGCGGGTGGGCGGTTCCATGGGCGTAAAAGACCGTGTCATTCGGGGCCGCCTTGCGGCCCCGGCCGCTTACCAGGTCAACACCGCGCCCACCGCAAAGGTATCGGTGTCTTCGTTCTGCGCACTGGTGTCATGCCCGTCGATGGAAAACTGGTTGTACTCGGCCACCAGTTTCAGGTTGTCGTTGATGTCATGGAACAGCGCCACACCCCGGGTCTCGTAGTCCGCGCCGCTGCCAACCGCACCGTTGCCATCGTCCTTGGTCTTGCCATAGGACAGCGCCACGCGGTTCTTGCCGAACTTGTACGAGCCCTGCAGCAGGTAGCCATCACTGTCGACATTGCGCAAAACCGGTTCGCCGGCATTGTTGGTGAAGAACGGGTTGATGCCTTTGGCCTGGAACCCCGAGCCGGTCAGCGACCAGCCGCCCATCTTTGCCTGCACCCCGTAACCCACCCCCTTGGAAGTGATCGTTTCTACCGTGGAGTCAGTATTGTCCGAGGTCTGGTAACTGCCGTTGACCCAGCTGTAGATCTGCGCCCCACCCAGGTCGAACTGGTAGGTGATCTCGCTCTCGGTGCGTGGGTTTTCCTGGTAGGCCTTTCCGGTTGGGCTGCTGTCGTTGGTGTCCACCGGGTCCATGATGCCCACCGCCACCCGCAGGCCCTCCATCACGGGCGTACGGTAGGTGATCTGTGAGGTAGGGAACGGGTATGGGTAGCCGCTGCCAATGTTGCCGAACGACACCCCGCCGCCGTCCACCAGCCCCAGGGTGTCGCTGACCTGGCCATAACCGGCCAGCAGTTCGTCGAGCAGGATGTTGGAACGGGCGAACAGCCCGAAGTCCTTGCCGATCAGCACCTCGCCCCACTCGGGGTTGGCCACCGTGCCGTAAAACTGGCGCACGTCGATGGCGGTGTCGGTGCCGTTGGTTTCACTGTCGTTGATGGTTACCCAGAACGAGGCACGCGCGCCGAGCTTCAGGTCATCCACCTGCTTGCCCATGTTGAAGCCGAGGTAGTTGGGCAAGAAGCCCATCTTCACCCGCGACTGGCGGCGGTCAAACTGCTCGCCCTCGCGATCGACCTCGCTGTTGACGTAGAAGGCGTTGATATAGCCATCGGTGGAAAACGTCGTCTGGTCCTTGTCGTACAGCATGATCTCGGCTTCGGCGACGCTGCTCAGGCCAAGCGCAGAAAAGCTGGCGATGGCGGCTGCGAGAAAACGAGGCGGCAGGTGCTTATTGTTGTTGTGCATGGCGCGCTCCAAACGGGGACGGGATGTCGGAGGCGATTATCAGAAGTGGGCAAATTGCCAGAAACGCTGCTTTGGCGTGGGGTGGCGAGTGCTTTGGGGCGGGAGGGTGTGGCCCGGTGATTTGGTCCCGGTACCTGCTTGGGTCTGGGTTCGAGACTTAGGACTTAGACATGAGTGGTAGGCAGGTATCAGTACCGCTGCATGAGCGGGTTAGTACGGTCAATTGCAGGCGTGGCTGTGTTGAAGATGCGCGGGGGATGGCACCGGCATTGCCGGTGTTCGCGGCTAAAGCCGCTCCTACAGATGCCGTGCAAGACCCGAAGGTTGCGAGCGTCCTGTGGGAGCGGGGTTACCCGCGAAGGATGCTACGCGGTCGCTGGCATTGCGTCCGTTCAGGAAGCCAGTGCCTGCGAACGCTGGCAAGCGGGCATCTCATAGCGATGCGGTTGCTGCCAGGCCAGCCGTGCCTGCACATCCACCACCGCGTCCTTCACCTTCTGCGCCCAGTGCTCATCCTTCGGGCACACCACCACCACGCGGAAACCGTGGTCGACCCCTTCCAGGCGCACACCTTCGGAATCATCTACGTGCAGATCGATATCAAAAGCCGAAGGCAGCTTGGAGGGTGAGTTTTCCAGCCCGTTCTGGGCCAGGATGTGCTGGTGCCGATCGCTGTTGACCACGCCATCGACATGAATGCCGTAAAGCATCAGCCAGCGGCGGATGTAAGCCGGGGTACGTCCCGAGGAGGTGTAGATCCAGATGCTGCAGCCCTGGCGGCGCAGGTCGCGGATCAGTTCGCGGGTGCCGCTGCGCAGGGGCTCACCCAGCCAGCGATGGACGAAACCCGGCAGCTTGCTGTCCTCGGCGGCGGCGTGTTCGGGCAGGCAGGCCAGCGTGTCGTCGATATCGAACGAAATGCGTACCTGGCCACGCTTGAGCTTGCGTTCGATGGCTTGCCGCCCTCGGGCGAACAGGGATGAACCTTGCATCAGCGGCTCCACTCACAGGCAGGCACGGGCGTGCCGGTCAGGAAGAACTTGCCGGGCTCAGGCGCCTTCGCTTCCAGGAACGCGGCGTACTTTTTCTTGATCTTGGGGAGTTCGTACAAAGCCTTAACACCGTGTTTGGCGGAGTTGCGTATGACCGAGGACGGGTTGAAGTAACCCTCGGCGTTGTCCAGCGACAGCACGAATGGCGGTAGCCCGGCACGCATCAGCAAATAGCTGACAATAAGCGAACCCGTGCGGTTGTTGCCTTCGATGAACAGCTGCGGCTTGCTGAGGATCCGTACATACACACCCGCTGCCCGCTTCCAGATGGAATCGCTGCGGTACGCGCAGTACCAGTTGTACAAATCCTTGATGCCACCTTCCACGTTGTTGAAAAAGTGCGCTTCGGTTGCCGCAAGGTGCGGGGCGAATTCCAGGCGACGGGCCGGATCGCTGCCGCATAGCACGGTGGCATTGATTTCCAGCATCAGGTTCAGCTGTTGCAGGTCGAACAGGTCGATACCGCGAGCGACATAGTCGTCAATCAGCGCATAGCCTTCAACCACATTCAGCAGCACCTCGTCGGTAAACGGGTCCCGCGGTTCGGTGAAATGCTGGCTGAGTTCGGCAAAACGGCCCTGCACCTCGCGCAGTGCGCGCTCTACCGCTGACAGATCAAGACGACGCGTCGCTCGCATTGGTAATCCCGGGTAACACTTTAACGGAAGGTAACGCGGCCGGGTGTTGCAACCATCCTGGCTGCAACACCCGGCCACCTTGAGCTTGCATGGCTTAGCTGAACTTGCCGCTGATGTAGTCGCTGGTCAGTTGCTCGCGCGGGTTCTGGAAAATCTGCGCGGTCGGGCCCATCTCGACCAGGTAGCCGGTGCGGGTGCCCTGGGAAATATCCACCGAGAAGAACGCAGTGGTGTCGGCCACACGAATCGCCTGCTGCATGTTATGGGTCACCAGGGCGATGGTGTAGTCCTTTTTCAGCTCGACCATCAGCTCCTCCACGCGGCGGGTGGCAATCGGATCGAGTGCCGAGCAGGGCTCGTCCAGCAACAGCACTTCCGGCTCGGTGGCGATGGCACGGGCGATGCACAGGCGCTGCTGCTGGCCACCGGACAGTGACAGCCCGCTGACCTTGAGCTTGTCCTTCACTTCGTCCCACAGCGCGGCGCCTTGCAAGGCGTGCTTCACGCGATCGCCCAAGTCGCCTTTGTAGCGGTTCAGGCGCAGGCCGAAGGCCACATTGTCGAAGATGCTCATCGAGAACGGGTTGGGCTGCTGGAACACCATGCCGATATAGCGGCGTACTACAACAGGGTCGACACCCTTGCCGTAGACATCTTGCCCAAGGAAGTGCACATGGCCTTCGAAACGGAAACCCTTCACCAAGTCATTCATACGGTTCAAGCTACGCAGCACGGTACTCTTGCCGCAGCCCGAAGGGCCGATGAAACCGGTGATCTCGTTTTTCCTGATCGGCACATGGCTGTCACGCACGGCCATGAAGTTACCGTAGAAAATCTTGTCGAGCTTGCAGTCCATGACAATGGGGGCTTCGCTGACCATGGGAGCGGCTCTTTGCGCAGTGGATACGTTCAAGTTGGATGCTCCCTTTCTCAATACTTGGGCTTGCCGAAGACTCGGCTCAAAATGTTGATGACCAGCACGATCATTACCAGTACCAGCGAGGCCGCCCAGGCGAGCTCCAGCTGGTTGTCGAACGGCATGCCGGAGAAGTTGTAGATCAGTACCGCAAGCGAGGCTGTGGGGTTCATCACCGCCAGGCCGCCGTCGTGGTAGATCCAGTAGTTGCTGAACAACGCGGTGAACAGCAGTGGCGCGGTTTCGCCAGCGGCGCGAGCCACGGCCAGCATCACCCCGGTAAGGATGGCCGGCAGGCCGGTGGGCAGGACGATCTTCCAGATGACCTGGGCACGGGTGCAGCCCATGCCGTAGGCAGCATCCTTCATGATCTTGGGCACCATCTTCATCGACTCTTCGGCGGTGAGCACCACGATCGGCAGCATCAATACCGCCAGCGCCACGCCGCCTGCCGGTGCCGAGTAGGTACCGGTGGTCATCACCACCAGGGCGTAGGCAAACACCCCGGCCAGGATCGAGGGCAGGCCAGTGAGCATCTTGGCGGCAAAGCGCGCAGCGTTGGCCAGCTTGCTGTCGGGGCCGAGCTCGGCCAGGAACACCGCTGCCAGGATACCGACCGGCACAGCGATGGCGGCGGCAATGCCGACCATGACGAAGGTACCGGCCATGGCGTTACCGAAACCACCGCCCATCTCGAAGCCAGTCGGCGGCAGCTCGGTGAACACTTCCAGGTTAAGGCGTGCCCCGCCGCGAGTGATCAGCATGTACAGCACGGAAATCAGCGGCACGCTGGCCACCAGTGCCGCGAACCATGCCAGGGTGGTCAATACCAGGCTGCGCAGGGCGCGGCCTTCCAGCTTGCGCTGCAGGCTGGGCAGCGCGGCTACAGGGGTCGTCAGGTCAGTCATTGTTTGTTACCACGCTGAGCGTAGAGCATGATCATCGAGCCGAGGACGTTCACCAGCAGGGTGATGAACATCAGTACCAGTGCCGCGTACATCAGCACTTCGACTTCGTTCGGGCCGGCTTCCGGGAAGTTCAGCGCCAGCAGCGCCGCCAGGGTGTTGGCCGGTGCGAACAAGGACAGGGAAATGGTGTTGGCGTTGCCGACCAGCATGGCCAGCGCCATGGTTTCACCGAGTGCACGGCCCAGCCCGAGCACCAGCGAGCCGAAGATGCCGGTAGCCGCCGAGGGCACCATCACCTTGAGAATGGCTTCCCAGTGGGTGGTACCCATGCCGTAGGCAGCCTGCTTGGTTTTCATCGGTACGCTGGTCAGCGCATCCTGGGAAACCGCAGCGATGGTCGGCAGGATCATGATCGCCAGTACCAGCGCCGCAGGCAGCAGGCCTGGGCCACTCAGGGAGGTGCCGAAAAACGGGATCCAGCCCAGCTCGCTGTTCAGCCAGGCGGTCAACGGGCGAATCGCCGGGATGACCACATAGATGCCCCACAGGCCGTACACCACGCTGGGGATGGCGGCGAGCAACTCGACGATGGTGCGAAACACCGCGGCAAGCTTGGCCGGAAGGAAATCCTGGGTCAGGAAAATGGCCATGCTGACGCCGAAGAAACCGGCGATCAACAGGGCGATCAAGGCGCTGTACAGCGTCCCCCAGATCGCTGGCAGAATACCGTACTTGCCTTGGTTAACGTCCCAGACGCTGCCGAACAACACGTCAAAACCGTGCTTTTCAATGCCGGGCAGTGCCTTGCGGCCGACTTCGTAGACCAGCGCGAAGACCAGCGCCAGTACCAGCACCACGCCAATGCGCGCAAGCGCACGGAAGGTGCGATCGACCAGAAAGTCTTTCGCAGACGGTGGCTGGCACGCGGAGTCGGGGTTATCCGGTATGGCAAAAGGAGTGTTCATTGGCGAGTTCCGGGACAAGGGACAAACACCCCCGGCATGGCTTCATGCCGATACCGGGAGCGCCTGGGTATTACTGGATGTTGGCGGACGCTTTACGCACCTGGTCGACTACCGACGGCGGCAGCGGGATGTACCCCATCGAGTCGGCGATGGTCTGGCCTTTGGTCAGGCTGTACTCGACCATTTCACGCATGGCCTTGGCTTTTTCCGGGTTGCCGTTGTCCTTGCGGAAAATCATCCAGGTATAGGAAGTGATCGGGTAGGACTTGGCACCGTCCGGGTCAGGCAGCCAGGCCACCAGGTTTTCCGGCATGTTCACCGCAGCCAGTGCTTCGGCACCGCTCTCGGCATTCGGCACGACGTATTGGCCAGCCTTGTTCTGCAACATGGCGAAGTCGACCTTGGCCAGCTTGGCGAAGCCGTACTCGATGTAGCCGATGGCGCCCGGGGTCTGGCGGACGGTGGCGGTTACGCCGTCGTTCTTCGGCGACTTGATGAACTTGTCGGTGGCCGGCCAGTTGACGGTGTTGCCTTCGCCCAGCCCTTGCTTGAAGTCAGCGTTGATGGCCGACAGGTGCTTGGTGAAGACGGCAGTGGTGCCGCTGGAGTCGGCACGCACGACCACGGTGATCGGGGTGGCAGGCAGCTTCAGGTCAGGGTTGGCCGCCGCGATTTGCGGGTCGTTCCACTGGGTGATCTTGCCGAGGAAGATATTGGAGTAGACGTCGCGCGGCAGCTTCAGCCCTTTAGGGTTACCCGGCAGGTTGTAAGCCAAAACGATTTCACCGGCGGTCATTGGCAGCAACTGCACGCCTTCGCCAACCTTGGCAATGTCTGCTTCGCTCATGGCCGAGTCGCTGGCGGCGAAGTCGACGGTCTTGTTCAGGAAGTCCTGAACGCCCGCGCCGCTGCCCTTGGACTGGTAATCGACGGTGACGCCAGCCGTGTTCTTGCTGAAGTCCTTGAACCAGGTCAGGTAGATCGGTGCAGGGAAGCTGGCGCCCGAACCGGTCAACCGAACGTTTTCTGCAGCAAAGGCTGCCGAGGTGGCGCAAAGGGAAACGGCAACGGCGAGTGCAGCAGACTTCATCAGGCGTTTCATCAAAATGTGCTCCATGTGATGGCCGGCACACTTTGCATCAGCTGTGTTACAACTTTGTGACTATTGAATGGCAGGCCGCGCGGTAGAGCTTATCGACTGTGCCATCAGGCGCCGAGCCGGAACCCTGAAACGGCTCCGGCCTCAACGCTAACGCTTGAATGTGCCGATTGGATGACGGCCGTACGAGGCCAAAGCACCGCTCGCCCATTAGCCGGCACTTTTCAGACACGCAGGGTTGCAACCGTTCAGGCAAACCGGCAGGCGCGAAGACCCTGCAACGCAGCACCAGGAACAAGAACCTGGCCACTGCAGGCGATCAACCGATGCCGGCAAGACCTGGATCACCGGCATCGGCACAGCGGTTGCGGCATGCACATTCGAACTCGGCTTGGGCACGGGTGGAAAAGTTCAGGCTCAGACGCATCTTGTCTTGGGTGTCGTAGAGGTCGTAACCCTCCCCCAGTGCAGCGGGAAAGCCAAGCCGCCGAGGATAGGCCTCTTTCTTGAGTGGCACTGCGGGAACCACAACGAAGCGTGTCTGCATGATCATCCCCTTCGGCAGTGCTTAAGTATTAGTACCGCTACGTGAAAGCATCAAGATGACTCATGCAATATTTTGGTTCAGCCGCCCATTCTCGCGGTGATAAGTGAACAGAATCCCAGCAGGCAAATGACCCCGATGCCATAGAACAACGCTCTCCAGGGCTGCAAACCGCGCAGGTAGGCCAGCGTGTGCAGGACCCTGGCAACCGTGAACACAACACTCAGCCACAGCACCGGTAGCGTGGCGGCTTCCAGCGCAACAGCCAGCCCGCCGAGGGCAAAGAACAGAGGAATGTTCTCCAGGTCGTTGGCCCAAACCTTGGCAGCACGTATCACCTGCGGGCGTTCCGCGGCCTGGGCGACGCGCCCGAACACGGCAGCGTCCTCCGGGTTGGTGAACGCGACGAAGCGCAAGCGGTGATAGCCCTGATAGCAGGAAACCAGGAACATCTTGAGGAACAGCACCACCACACACAGCGCATAGACCTGCAAGGCACTGCTCATGGCTGGCGCCCCTCGGCAACGCCTCTGATCACCAGATACAGCAACGGCCCCAGCGAAACGAACACGACGGTCAGCAGCAGGTAAGGCAGCACCGCGATCCCGGCGCTGGCGCGCATGCGGTTGTCTCTCACCATCCAGCAACCGGCCAGCCCGGCCATCAGGTACAGGTCGATGACCACCTGGGCCGTGTCCGGCTGCGCCAGCAGTGCCAGCCCGAATGCCAGCAGCGATTGCTCGGCAATCAGCATGGCCCAGCCGGTATACAGCGAAAACAGCACCAGTATTGCCAGCGCGCAGATACGCAAGCCCATATAGCTCTCCTTGATAGGGTTTGCCGGCACAGTAGTGATAGGGTTGCTTGCACTCAATGACCCGTGAGGTCATGGACATTGCACTCAAGGACGATCAGGGCAACGTATGAATCAGCATTTGTTCCATCGCAGCACCCCTGCCCCGCACATCTCAGCGGGCCAGCATCTTCGCGAACTGCGCCGTCAGGCCAACCTCAGCCAGCTGGACCTGGCGCTGCTGACGGGGCTGTCGCAGCGTCATCTGAGCTGTGTGGAAACAGGACGCGCCAAGGCCAGCCCAGGCACGTTGCATGCCCTTCTCTCGGCCCTGGATGCGCCGCTGGAGCGGTGCAACGAAGTGTTCGTTGCTGCAGGATACGCGCCCCGCTACGCCGCCACGCCACTCGATGCGCCTGCACTGGCCTTGGTGAATACTGCCATCGAGCATATTCTGCAGGTGAACAACCCCGCTCCGGCGATCGTCATCGACAGCCACTGGGACGTCATCGCCGCCAACGCCAGTACCGGGCTGCTGCTGGCGATGGCCGGTGTCAGCGCACAGCCGGCAACCGGCCTCAACCTGCTGCAGACATTGCTGTGCCCCGGTGGCCTGGGTGATCACCTGGCCAACGCGCCGGAAATCCGCGCTGCAGCCTGGCAACGTGCATCCAGGGAGGCCGCAGGCAATCCGGCACTGGCAGCGCGCTTGCGCGACTTGCCGGCCCCCTCGAGCCCGTGCCTGATGACGACAGCCACCCCTCTGCTGCTGACCCGCGTGAACACCCCGTATGGCGAGTTGCGGTTCCTGTCCACGTTCACCACCTTTGGCATGCCGCAGGATGTCACCGTGCAGTCACTGCGCATCGAACACCTGATCCCCGCCGACCCACAGACCCGGCAAAGAATGCTGGCAGCGTTCGAGCAATGGTCGGCCGTTACAGCGTGAACGTCAGGGTCTGGCCAAGGAACCTGGCGCTGACCTGGTGGCCTGTTTCATGCAGGTCGAACGGCTGGCACATGGCCCCGGTGGTCACCACATCCCCGGCCTTCAGGGTCTGGCCACGCTCGGCAGCGTGCGCGTACAGGTGAGCCAGCGACACCAGCGGGTCGGTGGCCGCATCGCCAGACAAGCCACCGGCGCGCCGTTGACCATCCACATGCACCTCGGTGGTTTCGGCCAGGTCGGCGAGCAACGCCACATTGATACCGGCGCCCAGGCTAGTGCCGACCACCAATGCTTCGAACCCCACGTTGTCAGCCACAAAACTTGGCCAGCCGACAGCCTTGCGGTCGACAAAGCGCGAACGCACCACTTCAAAGGTGACGCACGTGGCGCGAATATCCTCACTCACCGGTACGCGCCCGGCTTGCGGAGGAATATCCCGGTCCAGCACGAAGGCAATCTCGCATTCGATGGTCACCGGCGTAACCGCTGGCAGCTGGATATGTGCGCCGTCGGCATGGCAACGCCCCGCTTCCAGTTGGCCAATCAAGGGCCGCGACAACTTGCCTGCACGCATGCCAGCTGGGCTGCCGACGCCCAGCTTCCACCCGGCGCGCTGGCCTGCGGCAGCAGCAAACAACTGGTCCTGGCTGTCATAGCCTTGTTTCAACGTCTCGGGCTTGAGGCTGGCGGGCAGTTCCGTCAGCAGGTCACCGCTGCGCCAGTGTTGCAGTAGCAAGGCTGCAGTGCGTTGGTGTACGAAGAGCGAACGGTTCATCAAGACCTCATTGAGATAGGCGATGGCGGGCAACAGATGCTATGGCCTGAAATTGATAATGATAAATATATTGTCATGATGCCCATCATCACAAATTGTTATTTAACTGCCTGATGAAATCCGCCTGCAGGTGCATGCTCAGCGATCAGTGGAAACCGGCTGCTTCAACAACAACACATAAGCCATCGCAGCAACCGCGGCCACGGCGGCACTGATCAGGAATGCCGAAGCGAAGGACCCGGTCTGCTGAATGCTGAACCCGGTCACGATGGGCGCCACAGACCCTGCCAGGTATCCGCCGAAGTTCTGGATCGAGCCAAACGAGGCCACGCGCTGGCTATCGACCACGGTGTTGGCGATCATCCATGCGGTAGAGCTGGCCATGTTCACGCTGAACAGTGCGCAACACAGCAGCGCCACACTGAGCAGGAAGCCGCTACCGAACGACAGGGGAACGGTGAATGCAGCCGCCGCGAACAACGCACTCACTACAACCCGCTTGCGGCTACCCAGCACACTGGCACCGTGCTTCACCAGGCGGTCGCAGATGCGGCCCGCGACAATGGTGCCCAACGCGCCGAACACATAGGCCAGCGAAACCACCCAGGCGGTCTGGTACAGGCTCAAGCCATGCTCGCGCTCGAAGTAGCCCGGCAGCCAGGTCAGGTGCAGCCACAGCATGTAGATCACCCCCATGAAGCCCAATACTGCCCCCCAGGTGCTCTTGTGGCGGAACAGCTCGGCCCACGCCGCCAGTTGTGCCTGCACACTGGGCCTGGCGCTCGGCACCGCCTGTTTATGCGCCTGGGCCGCCAGCAGTTGCTCACGCGCCTCGGCAGGCAGTTCGGCCAGGTACCGCGCCTTGCTTTTGTAGAAGGCGAACCAGCAGGCGGCAACCAGAATGCCGAACACTCCGGTGACGATGAACATGCCGCGCCACCCCCAGGTGACCATCAGCAGCGTCAGCAACGGCGGCGCCAGACACGGCCCGATGCAGGTCGATGACAGCACGATGCCGGTCGGCGTCCCTCGCTTCTCGGCCTCGAACCACTCCGCCAGCGCCTTGGCCGCCGACGGGAACATCGGCGCTTCGCCAATCCCCAACACCACCCTGAGCCCGATGAATGCAGAAAAACTGTTGATCAGGCCAGAAGCCGTCTGTGCCACCGACCAGCCCAGCAGGGCCGCCCCCAGCGAAATCTTGCTGCCCAGGCGGTCGATGATCATGCCCAAGGGCAGTTGCGAAAAGGCATACGCCAGGGAAAACGCCGACAGCAGAATGCCCATCTGTGACGGCGTGATGCCCATGTCGCGCTGGATGGACGTATTGGCAATCGACAGCGCACTGCGGTCGACGTAGTTGATGATGCCGATCACCAGCAACAGGCTGACGGTGATGACCTGGTACTTTCTGAACGGGTTCGAGCTGGCGACCGCTTCAGGTTCGCGGGCGAGCCCGGGTTGCGCATATTTGGTATTCATGGGCGTTCACTTTTGTTGTTATTGGTTGAACAGCAGGTAACGGCTTACATGGACGCTTCAAGCAGCCACTGATAGTCCTCGGCAGATGCCTCACGTGGGTTGGTGCGGTGGCTGTGATCGGCCAACGCGCCCTGGACGATGCGCGGGAACAGGTCCGGGCTGACATCCAGTTCGCCAAGGCCGGTCGGCAGGCCCAGCGTACGGGTCATGTGGCGAATGGCATCTTCGATCTGGCTGTCATCGGCCAGCCCCATCGCCCGGGCGATGCGTTGCATCTTGTGTTCACTCACCACCGTTTCGGCCGTGCGGTTGAAGCGGATGACGGCAGGCAGGAAGATCGCATTGAGGGTGCCGTGGTGCAGGCGCGGGTTGATCCCGCCCAACGCATGGCTAAGGCTGTGCACGCAGCCCAGGCCTTTCTGGAAGGCCAGCGCACCTTGCAGCGATGCGCTCATCATGTTGATGCGCCCGTCCAGGTTGCCCGGCTCGCGGGTGGCTCGTTCGATGAAGCGCCAGGCCCGCCACAGGCCGTCCAGGGCAATGCCGTCGGCAGGCGGGTTGAACGCAGGTGCCATGAAAGTTTCCAGGCAGTGGGCAATCGCGTCCATGCCGGTGGCAGCCGTGAGTTGTGCCGGCAGCCCGAGGGTCAATGCCGGGTCACAGATGGCGGCCTTGGGCACCACATGGGGCGAGATCACCCCCACCTTGCGCCCGTCCTCGAGTATCAGGATGGCACCGCGCCCGACCTCGCTCCCCGTGCCGGCTGTAGTCGGCACGGCAATCACCGGCGCAGTTGCCGGGGTAATCCGGGCCAGGCCGCCCTCGATCACCGCAAAGCCCTTCAACGGGCCGTCGTGCCGGGCACACACCGCCACCCCCTTGGCCAGGTCAATTGCCGAGCCACCGCCAATGGCGATGATGCCATCACAGCCATATGCCTTGAACATGGCCACGGCCTCACGCACGGCATGCTCGTTGGGATTGGGTGGCGTACCGTCGTAGATCGGCGGTTGTGCCATATCGCTGGAGAAGGTGTTCAACGCCGTATCGACGATACCGGCGGCACGCACGCCACGGTCGGTCACGATCAAAGGCCTGGTTATACCAATGCGCTCACATTCGGCGGGCAGGCAGGCAATGGCACCGATATCGAATTGAATCTGGGTGATGTAGTTGATCAGGGACATAAGGCTTGGCAGGCTCCTGGCTTTATTGTTCTGGGCGTTTCAGCGGCACTGGATGCGACACTGTGCAGCGCCAGTATAGGAATGCGCGGCTGGCCATGGTATTGAGAACAATCCATATCGGTATAACCAGGACTAATACCAGATGACCCCATCGCTCAATTCGATCATGTCCCGCCTGCACGCCCGCCATCTGCGCTTGTTGATCGAGTTGGACGAGCACCGCTCGCTGCTCGGTGCAGCAAGCAGCGTCGGGCTTACCCAGCCTGGTGCCAGCAAGGCCTTGCAGGAAATCGAAACCACCTTCGGCACTGTGCTGTTCAACCGCACCAACCGAGGCCTGGAGCCCACGGCCGCCGGACACTGCGCCATCCGCTACGCACGCCTGTTACAGACCGACATCGCCAACCTGCGGCACGATCTGGATGCAATCCTGCGTGGGGTCGGCGGCCGGCTGGCTGTGGGGGCGATCATGGGCGCGGTGCCGTTGCTGATGAAGGCGGTGTCACAGCTGGCCAGCATCCAGCCACAGATGTCGTTCGAAATCATCGAAGACACCAGCCAGTCGCTGCTGACGCAGATCGAGAGCGGCCGCCTGGACATCGCCCTGTGCCGCACCAGTGTCAGCAATACGCCGCAGCTGTTCGCCAGCACCTTTGTCCAGGATGAGACACTGGCGGTCATCGCCAACATCGACCACCCGCTCAAGCATGCGCCAAGCCTGAGCCTTGCCGACCTGGCCGAGAGCCGCTGGATCGTCTACCGGGCCAACATGCCCATGCGCGTGCAACTGGAGCGCGAATTTCACGATGCCGGGCTGCGCTTCCCGCTGCACCTGGTTGAAACCACTTCGATCCTGGCGACCTTGTCGCTGTTGCAAAACCGTCCTGACTTCGTTGCGCTGGTGTCGATCGACGTGGCCCAGCAATGTGCAATGAATCAACAGGTCAGCATACTGCCCTTGAGCATGGCCTCGGTCAGCGACCCCTACGAGTTGGTAACCCGTAAAGGCAGCCAGGCAACACCGGCCATGGACACGCTCACCGAACTGCTGCTGTTGCAGGGCCGACAGCGCTGCGACAGTTAATGCGGTTTCATGGCAGAAGCCACTGGGAAATCTGGGCTGAGAGGCTGAGGTTCAAGACAGTAATGAGGCGGCCCGCCAGCCCTGGGTAATCAGCCTTGCAGCTACACCGGCAGTGCTGTTGCCGGCATGACCTGCCGCTACACCTACACGCCATTGACCCAGATCAAGCCCTCGCGCCGGGTTCGCGCGACGATGGCTGCACGCAAGGAATGACTCAAGCACCGCCAGGCGCACAGTGCTCAAGGTTTACCGCTTGATCGCTGTGCGCGGCCTTGGCCAAGGAGCCCCACATGAACCCGATGAAACACATACTGGTTGCCACCGACCTTTCCCCACATGCCCGCAAGGCCGCTGAGCGCGCTGCCTACCTGAGCGATGCGCAACAGGCCTCGCTGGACCTGCTCTACGTTGCCAACCCGGCACCCTTCGAGCGCCTCAAACAGTTGGTGACGCCTGATGACGATCTGTTGAAACGCGTACTGGATTGCGCAGGCGAGAAAACCCACGCACTGGCAGCGCTGCTGTTCCAGCGTTACGGTATCTCCGCTGGCGTGCAGGTCGCCAGCGGCTCGGTGATCACGGAAATCAACCGGGTGGTGCAGGACAAGCACAGCGACCTGCTGGTGTGTGGGGCCAGGGGCCAGAGCGTGGCGCGGCGCCTGCTGCTGGGTTCGACCGTGCAGAAACTGCTCAACCGCATGCCCTGCCCTTTGCTGGTGGTCAAGCCGGCCCCTCGTGATGCCTACCGTACCGTGCTGGTGCCAGTCGATTTTTCGTCCGTTTCACTGCGCACCCTCGAATTGGCCAAGGCCATTGCCCCGCAAGCAGAGATCATTCTGCTGCATGTGTACGAAGCCCCGTTCGAAGCCAGCGTGCGCTTCGCCCATCTCGACCACGACACCCTCACCCACTACCGCAATGTCATCCGCAAGGATGCACAAGTACAGCTCGCGGCGCTGAGTGAGGCTGCCGGCCTGGCCGATGCACGGCAGATCCTGGTGCACGGTGACCCTGGCTGGCGCATTGCCGAGCAGGAACAGGAGCTGGAGTGCGACCTGATCGTGGTCGGCAAGCAGGGGGCAAGCGCGCTGGAGGAACTGCTGGTGGGCAGCGTCACCAAGCATGTACTGAACGAATCGCAGTGTGATGTGCTGGTCTCGCCATAGCATACCGTGCCTGCCGAGCACGCTGCTAAGCGCCCTCGGCAGGCACCGCTGTGCAAGCGTCAGCCCAGCCCTTGCACGTTCTGCGATTGCCTGCGGTAGCTGGAAAGCGAAAAACCGGTCTGACGCTTGAAATAGCGGCACAGGTAAGACGCGTCGGCAAAATGGAGTGCATCGGCAATTTGCCCGACAGCCTGATTACTGTAGGAAAGCAGTGCCTTGATTTCCAGGGTCACCTGCCGATCGATCAAACTTTTCGGGCTGGCATTGAAATACATCTTTGTCAGTTGCGACAGATAGAACGGGGTGATGTTAAGCGCGTCGGCATAGAACTTAACCTCGCGCTGCCGGGTGCTGTGTTTGCCTACCAGCTCCCAGAATCGCCAACTCAGTGCTTCCTTGCGGCTGAACGCCCTGCCTGCTGTCGGTAACATGGGAAGCTGCTCGGCAATCTTCAGAAAAAGGTTCTGCAGCTGGTTGCGCAGCATTATGTGCTGATAAGTGGCACAGCAGCGCACAATATCGCGCATCTGCCTCAGCCACCCTTCCAGCAGCGGCCTCTCGCTTTCGGCAAGTACACAGTGCGGATGGTCGTGCAGAAAGACGAACAATGAATTGGGCAGTGGGTAGGCGACCTCGGCAGCAAGTGCTTGGGGTATCAGGCAGAAAAACACCTTGAAGCATCGTGAGCGACATTTGAGCAAGGCTATGGTGTCTTCGGCCAGCACCAGCACATCAGCGCGCCTGACAGCATGTTCTTTGAAGTTCAGCGTGAAACGGGCAGACCCGGACAGGCACACAAGCAGTGTCAGATAGGCATGACCGAACGACAGTGGCGCCCCCTGCCCATCGGCAAGCGTGCTTTCACCTGTCTGGATCGGATCACCAGCCGCGTAAAGTTTCGGAATGTGATGCATCGCACTCGGTACCAGCGCCAGATAGAGCCAACAGCCTAACATCAAGCACCCGCGCAGTTTCGAAAAGTACCGATAATGCCAAGGTAGCGACGTTTACCGCGTGGCCAGTCGGCCATACGCTGGCCCAACGGACCAGACACGAGTACAGGACATGAAATTGGAAACCGAACGTTTGCTGCTTCGCCCTTGGCTGGAGAGCGACGCTGCTGATTTGTACGAATATGCCAAGGACGAGCGCGTCGGCCCCGTTGCGGGCTGGCCTGTGCACACCAGTGTGGAGCACAGCCGCGAGGTCATTCGCGAAGTGTTCAACCACCCCGAAGTGTACGCCCTTGAGCTCAAGCAGAATCAACGTGCCGTAGGCTGTGTCGGTCTGCTGACTGGCAGTAACAGCAACCTCGAGATCAGTGAACAGGAAGGTGAAATTTCCTACTGGATCGGGGTTCCCTACTGGGGCAAAGGCCTGGTTCCGGAGGCTGTGCGGGAAGTCATGCGCCACGCCTTCGAAACCCTGAAACTGCAGGCACTGTGGTGCGGCTACTACACTGACAACAGCCAGTCACAGGCGGCCCAGGCGAAGTGTGGTTTCCGTCATCATCACACCGAAGAAAACAAGCACAACCGCTTTCTTGACGACTATCGTACTGAGCACATCAGCCGCATCACCTACCAGCAGTGGGTGGAGGGTGAGCAACAGCAAAAGTAGCCGACGGCGACGCCCGTACGGTGCGTTCGATCACTCGCTGGGTACCCCCGGTATACGACGCAGGAAAGAGAAGCTGACGCTGCAGGCTGCAAATTGCCATGGCCTGCACCGTGCGGTACCGGTAGGGCGTAGTCGCTGCCAGCGCGCTCTCGACAAGGCGTTTCATCGATTGCACTGATGATTACTATCGAGCGGCCTGCCTGTCGGCCAGGCACGGCCGCCTCTACAATCCCCTGCCAATCCCCCCGCTCCTGCGCCTGCTACAGGCGAGATCCCTCATGGAACCTAACCCATGCCAAGCAACAGCCAGGCCCCTCGCGGCCTTCCCGAACACAGCCAACAAAGCGTGACCCAGCAATGGCTGGCAATCCTCTCGGTAGCCGTGGGCGCTTTCGCCCTGGTCACCAGTGAGTTCCTCCCGGTGGGCGTGCTGAACGATGTGGCCAGCGACCTTGGCATCAGTGCAGGCCTTGCCGGCTTGATGGTGACCCTGCCCGGCATCATGGCTGCGTTAGCCGCCCCGTTGATTTCCGTAGGCGTCGGCGCACTGGACCGGCGCTACCTGCTGATCGGCCTGACGCTGATCATGATCATCGCCAACGTCATCGTGGCCTATGCCGGTGACTTCAACCTGCTGTTGGTCGGCCGTGTGCTACTGGGTATCAGTATCGGCGGCTTCTGGGCGACAGCCATCGCCCTCAGCGGCCGCCTGGCACCTGACGGGATGGGCGTAGCCAAAGCCAACTCCATCATCATGGCGGGCGTAACCCTGGCGACGGTCGTGGGCGTGCCTGTCGGCACCTGGCTGAGTGGCCTGATGGGCTGGCGCATGACGTTCCTGGTCACTGCACTGGTAGGCGTACCGGTGCTGCTGGCACAGGTGTTCCTGCTGCCGCGGCTGATGCCGGAAAAGGCCATTCGCATCCGCGATCTGCCGGCGTTGTTCATCAACCCGCAAGCACGGGTCGGTTTGATCGCCGTGTTGCTGATCGGCCTGGCGCACTTTGCTGCGTACACCTACGTCGCACCGTTCTTCAAACAGAATGCCGGCTTTGACGGGCCTACGATCGGTTCATTGTTGCTGCTGTATGGCGTAGCCGGCTTCATGGGCAACATCTTCGCCGGCTTTGCCGCCAACCGCAGCGTGCGGCATACCCTGATGCTGGTCGCGCTCATGATCGCAGTCAGCACCGCCCTGTTCCCGCACTTCGCCACCGGCATAACGGGTGCCGCGATGCTGATCGCACTGTGGGGCTTTGCCTTCGGTGCGTTCCCGGCCTGTGCCAATATCTGGATGTTTGTCGTAGCGCCCAAGGATGTCGAACGTGGCATGCCGCTGTTCGTGGCCCTGTTCCAGGTAATCATTGCCGTGGGCTCGTTCTTCGGCGGGCAAGTCGTGGACCATCTGGGCACTGCGGTACTGCTGAGCCTGGCCACGGCGCTGGTGGGCTGTGGCTTTGTCACCGTGCTGGTGCTGGGGCGCAACGTCAGCAACGATCTGGCGACGCAGCCAGGCTGAGCAGCCGCCCAGGGCGGCTGCGCAAAGCTTGAGGCCGTGAAACCGAGGCGCCTGCTTCGCGGGCAAGCCCGCAGGTGCCGTACGGCCTTAGGCGCTTGTATTAGCTGCAATCGCCCCGCTCGGGCTGGCGCGGTTGCCTGGCGCACATCACCTGAACCTCGGCGCCACGGGCCCTGGCCAGCAGCTCCTCGGTGTCATCGCCACCGGGCAAGGCAAGCAACAGGTCAGGGCGGCTGTCGTTGAGCATGAACAGGTTGCGCAAGCGTTCGGCCTGCTTGCCGTGCAGCTGCCAGTTTGGCGGGTAACGCACCAGATCGGCGCCATGCTCGCGCGCCCAGCTTTCGATTTCCCCTCCAATGAACTGGCTGCCACCGTGGATCAACACCCGGATCGGCCGCTGGCGCTGGACGTCGTCCAAGGCCTGGCGGCAGCGTCGTGTGTCGGCGTAGTTGCGTCCTGCACAAATCAGTACTCGCATGGTCTGCTCTCCTTGCATCGCTCAGAACCACTGGCCGAAACGGCGGATATAGAGGGTCTTCATGGCCTGGGCGACCACGCAGTAGCCCAGCAGGGTGGCGGCCAGCCAAGGGAAGTACTCCCACGGCAGCGGCACCAGGCCAACCATCGCGCCCACCGGGGAGAACGGGATGTAGATACCCAATGCCATGACCAGCCCCGTTGCCAATACCACCGGCAATGCAGCGGTGCTCTGGAAGAACGGTACCTTGCGAGTGCGCAGCATGTGCACTACCAGCGTCTGTGACAGCAAGCCCTCGATGAACCAGCCCGACTGGAACAGCGCCTGCATTTCGACGCTGTTGGCGGCGAACACGTACCACATCAGAGCGAACGTGGTGATGTCGAAGATCGACGACGTAGGACCTATCCACAACATGAAGCGGCCGATGTTGCGGGCATCCCATTTGCGTGGCTTGCTGAGGAACGCCTTGTCCATGCGGTCCCAGGGCAGCGACAGCTGGGAAAAGTCATACATCAGGTTCTGCAGCAGCAAGTGGATCGCCAGCATCGGCAGGAACGGAATGAACGCACTGGCCACCAGGACCGAGAACACGTTGCCGAAATTGGAACTGGCAGTCATGCACAGGTACTTCATGATGTTGCCGAAGGTTTCGCGGCCTTTGAGCACGCCCTCCTCGAGCACCATCAGGCTCTTTTCCAGCAAAATGATGTCGGCCGATTCCTTGGCGATGTCGGTGCCGCTGTCCACCGAGATACCGACGTCAGCATCGCGCAGGGCGGCGGCGTCGTTGATGCCGTCGCCAAGGAAGCCCACGGTGTGACCATTGACCTGCAGGGCCTTGAGCACCCGTGATTTCTGCAGCGGGGTGAGCTTGGCGAAGACAGTGCGCTCCTCCACCTGAAGCTTCAGGGTGGTGTCGTCCATGCCCTCGATGTCCTGGCCGAGCAACGGCTGGCCTGGCGCCAGGCCCACTTCACGGCAGACCTTGGAGGTGACCACCGGGTTGTCGCCGGTCAGTACCTTTACCTGCACGCCCATGTCGCGCAAGGCGGCGATGGCCGGGCCGGCCGTTTCCTTGGGTGGGTCGAGGAAGGTCAGCAAGCCCTGGATGACCAGATCGCGCTCATCTTCGGTGTGATACTGCGCCTTGCCTTCGGCCGCCGGGATCTCCCGGGTGGCAACCATCAGCACGCGGAAGCCGTCCTGGTTGAAGGCATCGACACTGGCCATCAACTGCTGGCGGCGGCACGGATCGAGGGCAAAGACCTTGTCGCCTTCCTGCACATGGGTGGCGATGGCGAGCATTTCCTCGACCGCCCCTTTGCTTACCAGCAGGTGATCGCCCGAGGCATTCTTCACCACCACTGACAGGCGGCGGCGGATGAAGTCGAACGGCAGTTCGTCGACCTTTGCGTAGGCGGAAGGCGCCTGGAACTGGCGGTCCTGGCCGGCGAAATGCAGCACGGCCTGGTCCATCAGGTTGCGGATGCCGCTTTGGTGATGGCTGTTGAGCCAGGCCAGCTCGAGGATGCGCTTGTCGGTTTGGCCGTCGAAGCGCACATGGTGCTCGAGGATGATCCGATCCTGGGTGAGCGTACCGGTCTTGTCGGTGCACAGCACATCCATGGAGCCGAGGTTCTGGATGGCGTTCAGGCGTTTGACCACCACCTTGCGCCGGGCCATGGCCACGGCGCCCTTGGCCAGGTTGGCGCTGACAATCATCGGCAGCATTTCCGGGGTCAGGCCCACTGCCACGGCAAGCGCGAAGAGGAAGGCATCACCCCAGTCACCTTTCACCACACCGTTGATCATGAACACCACCGGCACCATCACCAGCATGAAGCGGATCAGCAGGCTACTGACGCTGTTCACGCCGCGGTCAAAAGCGGTCTGGCTGCGCGAACCGGCAATGGCCTTGGCCAGCGAGCCAAAATAGGTGCGTCGGCCGGTCGCCACCACCACGGCGCGGGCGCGGCCACTGACCACATTGGTCCCCATGAAGCAGATGTTCGGCAACTCGAGCAGGTTGTCCTGATGTGCGCCATGCTCGGCGGCCGACTTCTGCGCGACATTACCCAAGGTGTCGTACTTTTCGACCGGCAACGCTTCGCCGGTAAGCACGGCCTGGCTGATAAACAGGTCGCGCGCTTCGAGCAGGCGGATATCGGCGGGAATCATGTCACCTGCAGAAAGCTGCACGATGTCGCCGGCCACCAGTTCGTCCATGGGCACTTCGCGCAGGCGCGGGGCTTGCCCGATCTGCTCGCGGCGCAACACGGTGGCAGTAGTGCGCACCATTGCCTTGAGCGCGTCGGCAGCCTTGTTCGAGCGGTACTCCTGCCAGAAGCGCAGCAGGCTGCTGAGGCTGACCATGGTCATGATGATGATGACCTTGGTCAGGTCGGCGTCGTCTGCTTCGCCTGCGCTGACCGGCAGCCAGTAGTCGGTGACGAAGCTGATCCCGGCCAGGGTCAGCAGTACATAGATGAACGGGTTGTTCAGGGCCTTGAGCAGCTGCACCAGGGCGTGGGGTTGCGGGTCGTGGGCAACCTGGTTGGCCCCATCGCGCGCCAGGCGCTTGACGGCTTCGTGCTCGGTCAGGCCCTGTTCGCTGGCATCGAGGTTGGCGAGGGTGACCGCCAGGCCATTGCGCGCTTCACGGGCGGCGCGGGTGGACAGGCGGGTTTCGCGTTCGGCCTTGGCCGATGAGGTGTTACGGTGTTTGACAGTCATGTTGCTGTGCTCCTGCCGCGGCGGCACGACACACAGACGTTTCACTCAGGCGGTGAACGAAGGCATGTCGGGTCGCTGAATAATGCTGGTTCTTTCCGACAGTTATCTGTCCGCTGCCGAGAGTCGGAAGTTGTGTCGGCAGCGAACTTTCTACTCGCGCAATCCATGGTTTGATTCCTTTTCATAAACACAGGGCAATAGTTATCCCGCGAACTTTTAACGTGAAAAGTTCGAGCACAAAGATACCGTTCAATATATTTTATTCAGTGAGAAGTGCGGGGGCTCAAGCGTGCATGAAGACGCGCCAGCACCCCGCAACTACTTGGGGGGTGCTGGTGGTGGTCAAGGTAGCCGTGCAGACGCCGCGGCCAGGCGCGGGCCTGCCGCGGTACAAGGCACGCAGGCTGGCGATGTGAAACGAATGAAGTGAGGTTCATGAGCTTGCCTCCAACCGGCCAACACCGGCGGTGGCAAGTCACGGCGGAGCATCAGGCTCTGGCGCGGCTTGCCCGACCAGGGTGTCGGGACCGGTGTTCCGGTTCAAGTGCCTGACCCGGCCATTCGGCAGAGGTCAGGCAGCGACGAGATACTGTGTCCATTGAATTCTTCAGTGAAGGGAAAAAAGGCCCCGCGCTCGGGGCGGTCGAACTTTATTCAAGCGTAGTATCGAAGTCAACCCGCAAGGGGAACTTTAAATAAGTTTAACCTTATCTTAATGTTCCACGCAGGCGCAGCGCCTCAAACCTTGAACCGCCCCACCAACGCCGTCATCTCCCCCACCAGCCCCGACAACGCCTTGCTCGCCTCGCTGGTCTGCTGCGCACCTGCCGCGGAATGGTTGGACAGTTCGCGGATGTTCAGCAAGTTGCGGTCTACTTCCCGCGCCACCTGAGCCTGCTCTTCGGCCGCACTGGCAATAACCAGATTGCGCTCGTTGATTTCGCCGATCGCACTGTAGATGCCCTCCAGCACTTGCCCCGAGGCCAGGGTCACGTCCAGTGTCGACTGGGCGCGGTTGGTGCTGGCCTGCATGGAAGCCACCGCAGCTTCGGTCCCCGCCTGTACGCTGCCGATCATCTGCTCGATTTCCTGGGTCGATTGTTGCGTGCGGTAGGCCAGTGTGCGCACCTCATCCGCCACCACCGCAAAGCCGCGCCCGGCCTCACCGGCACGGGCCGCCTCGATGGCAGCATTGAGCGCCAGCAGGTTGGTCTGCTCGGACACCGAGCGGATCACTTCCAGCACCTTGCCGATGTCCCGCACCTGCCCCACCAACTGCTGCAGGTGCGCACTGCTGGTCTGGATCTCGCGGGTCATGGCTTCGGTGCCGTCGATGTTTTCGCTGACCTGCCGGCGGCTTTGCGCGGCCAGCTGGTTGGATTCACTGGTGGTTTGCGAGGTGGTGATCGCGTTGCGCGCCACCTCCTCCACTGCCGTGGTCATTTCGGTCACGGCAGTCGCCGCCTGCTCCAGCTCCTGCCCCTGCTGACGCAGGTTGTTGGCGCTTTCCTCGGTGACCGCGTTCAACGCCGTGGCGGCGGCGTCCAGCTGCCGGGCACAGTCGTTGATCTGCCCAAGGGTGTCGCGCTGGCTCTGCTGCATGCGCTGGAGCTCATGGAACAGCTGGCCGATCTCGTTGTTGCCCTGCCCTTGCACCGGCACGCTCAGGTCGCCACTGGCAATGCGCTGGAAATGCCCGCCGGCTTCACGCAGGGGGTGCAACACACGCTGGGCAATGAACGCCCAGCACAGCACCGCCAGCACCACGGTCATGCCCAGCAGGCACAAGCTCAGCAATTGTGCCCGGGCCAGACGCCGGTCGGACTCGAGCATGATTTGCTGACCACGTTCGCTCAGTGTGGTCACCAGCTGCTGGCGCAGGGTTTGCAACCGCCCCATGGCATTACCGGCATCGCTGTTGACCTTGAAGTACTGCTCCAGCGAACGCTGGCGGGTCGCTTCACGCTGCCCAGCCACCGCCTTGGCGTATTCGGCAAAGGTAGCCTGCAGCTCGGTTGCCAGCACGCGAAGGGCGGGTTCACGGGCGTTTTCGACAAATTCGTCGACCAGCGCCTGGCTCTTGTTGTTCAGCTCCACCGACAGTGCCATGCGCTTGCCTGCACTCTCGTCATGGCCACCCAACTGCTCGATAAAGCCCGAAGACACGTTGGCGCTGGAACGAATCGCCATCAGCAACGCATTGTTCAACCGGTCCGACTGGTGCGCAGTCTGGTCCAGTTCAGTGATCTGCTGGTCGCTACCCACGGCAGCCCACCAGGCACTGGCCGTCGAAAACAGCAGGGTCAGGCTGAACAGCGACAACACCCAGAACATTCCGGTGCGAATTTTCAGGTTGGCAAGCATGCGGGCAGTACTCCTTGTTGGCACCACTTCTGATCGAAGATTCGAGGGTGGGTGTGCTGCTATCGGAGGCGCTGGCGCAGGCTTGAGGCGCCGAGATGCGGTTATGTGCGGTAACCGAACGGAATGCGTTGAGGCCAACCTCAACGGCTGAGGAAGTCCACTACCGCCTCGGCGAGCGCCTGCGGTTGATCCAGCATGATGAAGTGGAAGCTGCCATCTATACGCTTGAAGGTGACACCCCGTGCCCCGGCATAGGCCTTAACGAAGGTTGCGTCAACGCTGTCAGCGGGTATGCCATACATGGAGTCATAGGCATACACGACCTCCAGCGGTGCCTGGATATCGCCAAGTTCGGGGCGCAGGTCGGTGATCATCAGTTCATGGGTGGCATCGGCTACTGCCTGGCGGTCCGAGCGCAGCGCCGCATCAACCAGTCCGGGCCTGACCGCTGCCGTCTTGGCCAATCGGTCGATGGCCGCGCGCTGCATGGCCTCGGCCTGCACTGCCGGGGCCGCCAGCATCGCGCTGCGCACTGTGCCAGCCTGCGCCGAAGCCGTTTCGGCAGTTGCCGTGGGATCGATCAGTAACGTGTAGAACGGCAGCGCATCGACAACCATCAGCCGCCCTACCCGCTCGGGGTGGCGTGCGCCAAGCATCAGCGCGACTTCACCGCCCAGCGAATGGCCAACGATGGCTGGCGCCTCAAGGTGCTGGCTGCGGATATAATCTGCAACAGCCTCAGCAACGGGAGCGGCCACGCGACCGTCTACAGAAGGCACGGCAGGCGAGCCGGCAAAACCTGCAACCTGCACCAGATGCAGCCGGTACTGCTGGCGCAGGGTAGTGGCGAGCCCCGCCCATACCTCACGTGATGAAGCCAGCCCAGGGATCAGGATAACGTCCGGCCCCGCGCCTTCGACCTGCACCGAAATGCGCTCACCAGGCGCTGGCACTGCCTGGCTCGGTGTTGCCAACGTTGAGGACAGCGACAAGCTGGCTCCTATTGCCGCAAGCAGGGTTAGTACGCGCATGTGTGCCACTCCTTTGACTTCAATCGGGAAAAGCCCGCCACTATAAGGCGCGCGGCAAGGCGTGGGAAAACTATCGTTTGCGACCCGGCGCGCTGCATCGGTGGTGGGGGCGACGCCTACACTCCGCTGTTCCTGAGTGGGCACTCAGGCTACCGCATTGCCAGGCAGGAGCAGCTGCTTGCTGAAAATCCAGAAGGTTGCGCGCCCTTTGGAGGCCTGACCCTCCTGCACAAATCCTGAGGCCAGCGCGATCACTGTGGGAGCGGGCTTGCCCGCGAACACGGGCGAAGCCCGTGCCATCCCCTGTCGCGACAGAAGGCCGTGCCTACAGCCACCGCACCTTGCCAATCGCTTTCGCGGCGTCTGCCAGGCGTTGGGTCGCCTGCCGAATCTCATCCGCATCCAGCGAAGCAAACCCCAGGCGCAAGGCATTCTCGGCATGGCCAAACGGTGAAAACTGTCGCCCACTGCGCACCACCAGGTCCCGTTCCAGCGCTTTGTCGACCAACTGATCCACGTTGATCTCATCGGCAAACCTCACCCACAGCGCCAGGCCACCTTCTGGCGCCTGCACGCTGATCTGTTCGCCGAACGCATCGCGCAAGCACCCCAACAAGGTCTCGCGCCGGCGCCGGTACTCGCGGTTGACACGGCGCAGATGCTTCTTCAGTTCGCCATCATTGATCAGGTCCGCCAACATCTGCTGCATGACTGCATCGCCCTGCCCCAGGGTCAGCATCGCCCTGCGTTCCAGCACGGTTGTCACTTCCTCCGGTGCCACGATATAGCTGCAACGGAACGTGCTGCCCAAAGGCTTGGACAGTGAGCCGATGTAAATCACGTGCCGCTGCTGGCGGTCGCTGGCCAACGGCAGATAAGGCCGCCCGGCAAAGTGGTATTCGTAGTCGTAATCTTCTTCGACCACGCAAAAGGCATGCTGGCGCGCCAGCTCCAGCAGTTGTTGCCTGCGCCCGGCTGGCAGGCTGACCGTGGTCGGGAACTGGTGATGGGGTGTTATGTACATCATCCGCACCTTGTGCTGCCGGCACAGGGCCTCGAGCTGATCGACCCGGCACCCCTCATGGTCCAGCTCCACGGTCACCAGGCGGGCACCCAGCTGACGGAAGATCTCCCAGGCAGGGGGGTAACTCAGGCGCTCGACCAGCACAACGTCACCTGGCTTGAGCAACACACTGGCCACCAGGGACAGCGACATCTGCACCCCCTGGGTCAGGCAGATATGCTCGGCGCCAACGTTCAGGCTGCGATTGTGCCGCAGCATGTCGGCCAGGGCGCTGCGCAGATTGCGGCTGCTGCACTCGCTGCCGTGGCGCACGCTATTGCTGCTGAAGCTGCTGCGCAAGGCATTGCGGTAATAGCGATGCAGTACAGCCTGTGGCAGCAGGCGATGGTCACAGGCGCCGTTGTCGAAGAACAAGGCCCCCGGCCGCCCTTGCTGGGCTACAGCCTGTTCGTTCGCCTTGAAGTAGGCAACGGCGGGTTCCTCTGGCAGCGCCAGGGCAAAAGGCCGCACGGCACCGCAAACGGCCGCTGTGCCAGGCGCCAGCTGCTGGCTGACAAAGGTGCCCCGGCGTTGCACGCTTTGCAGCCAGCCTTTGGTTTCGGCTTCCTCATAAGCAAGGATCACGGTCTTGCGATTGACGTTCAGCAGTTGCGCCATCTCCCGCGTGCCCGGCAACGGTGTGCCAGGGCGCAGGCGACCCTCGCTGATTGCGGCCACCAGCCCTTCGACGATCTGCCGGTACGAAGCCTGTGCCCCATCGAGTTTGAGCAGTGGCTGCCATTTACGAAGCTGGACCATATGAAATATCCAAAACTGGAGGTTCTGCTGGTCCTGGACTATAGCAACAATCGAACCTCCATTTGCCCCGAGGTGCTTATGCAAAGCCGCCACGTCATTGAATTGTCGCCCTCGGGCAAAACCTTCGAAGCCAGCCAGGAGCTGCTGCTCGACGCCATGCTCGCCAGCGGCCTGCCGGTACCCTTCTCCTGCCGCCGCGGCGCCTGTGGCTCGTGCAAGGTCAAGGTGGTGTCGGGGCAGCATCAGGACAAGCAGCGGGATGCGGTCACACCGCCGCCTTCCTACCCCTTGGCCGCCGACGAGATGTTGCTGTGCCAGAGCCACGCCTGCAGCGACATGCGCCTGGAAATACCCGGCTGGTCACTGGACGCACCCGCACTGGAAACCCAGGCACAGGTGGTTGGCAAGCGCGCGCTGAGCGCAGATATCGTCGAGCTGGTGTTGCAGCCTGCTCAGCCGCTGGAGGTGCGGGCGGGCCAGTACATGCGGTTTCAGTTGGACAACGGCGACAGCCGCTGTTTCTCCATTGCCAACCTGCCTGCCCGGGAACAAGGGCAACTGGTGTTTCACATCCGCAAGGTCAGCGGCGGCCTGTTCACTGAAGGTTTGCTGCCCACCCTGCAAGCAGGTGCAACGGTAAAGCTCGAGGGCCCGCTGGGCGCCTGTACCTGGCAGCACGATGACCAACGCCCGCTGATCCTTTTCGCCACTGGCACAGGTTACGCCGGCATAAAGCCGCTGTTGCTGACCGCCTTGGCCGGCGATGCAGACGTCACGCTGTATTGGGGCGGCTCTTCGCCGGCGGATTTCTATGACCGCGAATTTCTCGACGTGTCCAGCCGTGTGCACCCGCACTTTCGCTGGCAACCGGTGCTCTCGGCCCAGGCACGTATACAGCAGGTGGCGCTCAGCCAGACGCATCGCTGGGACGAAGCCCAGGTCTATGCCTGTGGCAATGCCACGATGATCACCCAGGCCCGCGAGCAATGCCTTGCAGCAGGGGTACAGCCCCATCGCTTTGTCGCCGAGGCCTTTGTCGCCAGCGGCGCACGGACAACGCAGGCTTCCTCAACCAACCCGCTGCACCCCGAGCTGGAAAAGGTCGGCCCACGTTATTCGCTGGACGGCATGCTTGCAGCCCGCGAACAGTCGGTACGGGCCGTGGCCGCCATTGCCAGCCAACTGCAGGTCGGCATGACCACCGCCCAGGCACTGGAGATGGCCGCGCATACCCTGCAGGCGATGGGCGCCTCACACACCTGGCACCCCACCTACATCCGTTTTGGTGATGATACCGTGCGTACGCCACGGCAAGGCATTGACCTTCAACGTGTGCTACGTACCACGGACATCGTCGTGGTCGACGTCGGGCCGGTATGGGATGGCTATGAAGGTGACTATGGCGATACCTTCGTGTTTGGCCAGCACGCTTTGCACCACGCCTGCGTGAAGGCACTGCATGAAGTGTTCGACGAGACCCGTCAGGCCTGGGGCCGCGGGTTGACCGGGCGTGAACTGTATGACTTCGCCGAGCGCAGTGCCCAGGCCAAAGGTTGGCAGCTGGAGCGCAACCTGGCCGGGCATCGCATCGCCGACTTCCCGCATGTGTTGTATAGCCAGGACAAGCTGGCCGAGGTGGAGATTGTCCCGAGCGAGGTGGTGTGGGTGCTGGAGATACAACTGTGCCACCCTACCGAACCTGTCGGGGCATTCTTCGAAGACATCCTGATTGGCGAACGCAAGCCGGGCACTGTCAGGGCAGCTTGATACCGCATCAGCGTCTGAACCCGTAACAGGTTAAAGTGGGCAACAGAAGGTCACCCGACAAGGACGATTACCATGCAAGTACGCACGCTCACCCCTGACGACCTCCCCCAAGCCTGCGCCTTGTGCATGGATGCCTTCATGCAGGCTGTCGCGCCCACGCTGTCGGCGCAAGGTATCGAGACCTTTACCCAGGTGTCAGCACCCCCGGCGTTTGCCGAGCGCATGCAAGGTGACAACCTTATGCTGGCCTGTTTTGTCGAAGGCGCTATCGCGGGGCTGATCGAGCTCAAGGAAGGCCGCCACGTTGCGATGCTGTTCATTGCACCAGGCCTGCAACGTCAGGGTATAGGCAAGCGCCTGATGAACGCAGCACTGGCGCATGCCAGCGCTGAGGTGGTGACGGTAAAGGCATCATTGTCCTCTGTACCCGCCTACCAACGCTACGGCTTCACCCTGGCAGGCGACGTAGGTGAGTTTGCCGGGCTGGTGTATCAGCCGATGGAAAAGCGCCTGCCGTAAGGGCAGCGTCACAGCGCAAGGCTGCTCCACAGCGGGCGCATGGCCGTCAGCCCATCTGCTGCCACAGGATCAACAGCCCGGGCACCCAGGCGGTGAAGATCGCGCACAGCAACGTCATTGCCGCCACCAGACGCTGGATCTTCCTGGCCAGCGCCAGCAACAGGAAAAAGCTGAACCACAACACCGTCCACGCCGCCCAGTTCAGCACATCCCATACCTTCAACAGCCCTTCGGCGCCAGGGATGGAACTGACTGTCACCACCAGCGCCGTCACGCTGACGAACAGGCAGAACCAGCCTAGCCCGCGCCCATCAACCTGCAGCACCTGGTTGGCGGCCACCCACAGGTAGGTAAAGGCGAACAGGAGGGTCAAGGCACCGGCCTTGATGCCTTCGGCCGAGCCCACCACGAAGATCAGGTAGACCGCCACCAACAGGCTGAGCAAACCGACAAACAGGTTGATCACCGCCACTTCGCGGTCAGTGATACGCCCCATCAGCCAGATGCTGTTGATGAACAACACCGCACCCACATACAGCAGAACCAGTCCGTACAACATGGCAACCTCTTCTCATTCGAATTGTTTTAGGGTTTTTCTTGCCATTTCCAACATCGACAGCCGCTGTTTCATCGCTTCTTTCGACAAGTAGGCATGAGCTTCAGGCTCCTGCCAGCCCTGGGCCGCCATCAGCAGGACCTTGGCCTTGTTGATGTCGGCCTGGTGCTCCAGACGCTCCTGCAACTGGGCATTCTTCTGCATCAAGCGGGCCTGGGCTTCGCTGTTGCTTCTGGCGCACACCAACGCCGGAAGTACCTTGTGGTTGTCCAGAGGCAGCACCATCACGCCGTGACACCCCAGCTCCAGGATTTGCGAAAGAATGGTCGGGCTCTCGTACTCCACCAAGGCGATGGCGGTCAGGCGTACGCCGCCCTGCGCCAGCAGCTTGCCCAGCTCGGCATGGTGGCGGCCTTCGAACACCCCGCAGAACACCAGGTCGGTGTGGGTGTCGAACGCCTTGGGCGGTGGCCAGCACTGCTTCACCGAGCAGCCGATACGCATCAGTTGCAACACCAGGGCATCAGTGATTTCACTGGGCGGACAAACGATGCCCACGTGCAGTTCACGCAGCGTGTTCAGGATGTTCGACGTGCTCATGAGGGGCCGCCCCCCATCATGCTCACGGTCCAGTCGTCCAGGTTGTGAACCACCACATAGGGGTCAGGGCGGATGGTCGTAGGCGATTGCCATTTGATGCAGATCTGCCCGCGCGCATCGATCTCGCCGATACGTGAAAACAGGTGCGAGTGGTTGTTCTGCTGCTCCACCTGCACCCTGCCCTGGGGGCTATCCATGCTCGCGTGGTACAGGTGATTGCGGATTACCTCCACCTCCAGGCTGCCGGTGGCATTTACCGCCTGGCACAGCATGCGCATCTGGCAGTACGCCGCCTCGGCCCAGGCAGTGATGCGCACATCGGCCGGAAAGAACGCACGGCACTGACTGACGAATGCGTTGCTTTGCGGTGACTCGACGCTGGTGAAGTAGGGTGCCACGACAATGTTGCCACGGGCCGCCTCGGCCCCCATTTCGGCAATTTCTGCCTCGCTGGTAGTCAAGCTGGCGATCGGCGGCCGAGGGCCATTGCCATAGCGCTGCGCCATTGCTTGGTAGAAGCTTGCCGTCCCCGTACCGACCACGGTCGAGAACACCACGTCAGGGGCAGAACGCACCACCCGCTCGACCACCAGGGCCAGGTCATCGGCCGAGGGGTACAGGGGCATGTAGGCTTCTTCCACCACTTCGCCACCATGCTGCTTGTACAGGTGGCGCATGACATGGTTGCTTTCCCGCGGGTAGATGTAGTCGGAACCGACGAAGGCGACCCTGGCACCGTAATGACGTGTCAGGTATGCCGCCAGTGGCGCGCTATTCTGGTTAGGTGCCGGCCCGCCGTAGATAATATTGGGCGAGTACTCGAAGCCCTCGTAGGGCGTGGGATAGAACAGCAAGCCATCGGCGCGCTCGATGACGGGCATCACGGCTTTGCGGGTGTGCGACATGTAGCAGCCGAGCATCAGGCGCACACCGTGGTTGCGCACATAGTCGTCACACAGATTGCGATAACGGTCCGGGTCGCCCCCGGGGTCGCCGACCAGGGTCAGAACCGGTTCGCCAAGTACGCCCCCCTCGCGGTTAACCTGTTCGACCGCCAGCAGCGCGCCACAGCGCTGCGAGCGTTCAATGGCTGCGGTAACGCCGGTTTCGGCGAACAGCAAGCCCACCTTCAATTGCCTGTCTTGTCTACTCATCACACCATCCTGTGACAACCGTCATGTCGGCAACGAAAAACGGATGCGCCCGCGCTCAAGGCGGCCGACCACCGTCATGCACGTCACTTCTGCCTGGCATGGGATGCGGTTACCAAGCAGGAACTCGGCCAGTGGCACTTCCAGCTCATGGCGGATAAAGCGCTTGAGCGCACGCGCGCCAAACTCCAGGTCATGGCCTTCGCTGGCCAGCTTGCCAACCACCGCCGCATCCAGTTGCAGGTGGCAGTGATGCTTGGCAAGGCGCCGGTTCAGGCGCGACACCTCCAGTTCAACGATGCGCTCGCTCACCTCCTGTTCGATGGCATTGAACACCACAGTGCTGTCGATGCGGTTGACGAACTCGGCAGAAAAACGCTTCACCAGGCGCCGCCGCACCAGCCCCGGCAAACGCTCGCGGCGCCCTGCCTGCAGGCCAAGCAGACGCCGCAGCGGCGCCAGCGGGCCCAGCCGGTGCTGGCGTATTTCGTCTGCCGCCAGGTTGCTGGTCATGAACACCAGTGTGTTACGGAAATTGAAGCTCTTTTCACCGGAGGCCAAGCGCAGCAGGCCATTGTCGAACACATTGAGCAGCGCCTGGGACACCTCCTTGCTGGCCTTTTCCAGCTCATCGAACAGCACGATCCCAGGGCGCCCTTGGCTCCCGTCCAGCAGCGCCTGGTCAAACAGCGTGCGGCCTTCCTTGGCGCCAGCATAGCCCGGTGGCGCGCCGGTCAGAGCAGCGGCGTAGTGTTCCTGGGCCAGCGTGTTCATGTCGACCCGGCAGAAGGCATCGGCATCACCGTGCAGGGCGCGGGCCAGGGCACGCACGACCTCGGTCTTGCCGACCCCGGTCGGGCCGAGGAACAATGCCGTGAACAGCGGGCGGCGCGGGTCGAGAATATCCGCACGCACCACCGTGAGCACATCTTCGATGGCCTGCAAGGCTTCGTCCTGGCCCAGCACTTCGTTGCGTACTACCTGCATGACGGCAGCGACATCGAAGCGGAAACGCGACTCCAGGGTGTCTTCACTGCGCAGGTGGGTCTCGACGATTGCCCGGGTGTGGCAGTTTTCAGCACTCAGTGCAGCACTGGAGGACGCATCGCGACGCGTCTGCTCCAGCAGGTCGTTCAAGAACGGCATGGTCTTCCCCTCGCTTTGTGAAACAGCGTGCCCGCAGGCACGCTGGGCAACCCCGTCAGCGGGCTTCCTTTTCCTTGGCATCGTAGGGAAGGCTGCCGACCGGGCACTGCGCCACCCCCGAGGTGCGCCGGGTCAGGGCCTCGACGTTCTCGCGGGCCTTCTCGGCATCCAGCACCCAGGTGCGGTAGAACTCGAATGGGCATTCGGCAATGCCGCGGTCGCCGTCGCCAGACAAATGCATACCGCTGTAGCCACGGTGCAGGATCTTGTACAGGTGGTTTTGCGACTGGTCGTTCTGCCGCGCATCGCGAATTTGCGAGATCGACAGCTGGGCGTACTGGATACCCATCTCCTCTTCACCGCACTCGCCGAGTGTACGACCATCGAAACCGATGATTGCCGAGTGACCGAAGTAGGAATACACACCATCGAAGCCCGCGGCGTTGGCCACTGCAACGTAGCAGTTGTTAGCCCACGCCATAGCCTTGGCCATCAGCACCTGCTGGTCCTTGGCCGGGTACATGTAACCCTGGCAGCGCACGATCAGCTCGGCGCCTTTCATGGCACAGTCGCGCCAGATTTCCGGGTAGTTGCCGTCATCGCAGATGATCATGCTGATTTTCAGGCCCTTGGGGCCATCGGCAACGTAGGTCTGGTCGCCCGGGTACCAACCCTCGATCGGGCACCAGGGGATGATCTTGCGGTACTTCTGCACGATCTCGCCATTGTTGTCGATCAGCACCAGCGTGTTATAGGGGGATTTGCGCGGGTGCTCTTCATGGCGCTCGCCGGTCAGCGAAAACACGCCCCAGACATTGGCCTTGCGGCAGGCCTGGGCGAACACTTCGGTTTCCACGCCGGGTATGGCCACGGCGGTTTCCATCATTTCGGCCGGGTCATACATGATGCCCTGCAGGCTGTACTCCGGAAAAATCACCAGATCCATGCCCGGCAGCCCCTGCTTCATGCCGACAATGATGTCGGCGATTTTCCTGGCGTTTTCGAGCACTTCATCGCGGGTATGCAGGCGCGGCATCTTATAGTTGACCACGGCGACGCCGACGGTGTCATTGCTGCTGGAAATATCACCATGACGCATGTTGACCACCTCTTGTTGTTATTTTTCAGGGACGAAAAAAAGCCCTCTCCGCATGCGGAGAGAGCTCATTTGCTCTTTGGGTTCGGGGTGGAGGCTGCGACATCGCCATTGATGCGCGGCTCCTGACAACCAACGGTATATGCCGGGTGTGGCGGCTTGTCAACCCGCCATCAACCGTTGCCGCTTCAGGCGCCGAGCGAACACAGCACGCTTTGCAGCTTGTCTCGGGTGGTATTCGTGCACGCCTGCATGGGCTCGCGCAGCTCGTCTGCAATCAGGCTTTGCAGCTGCAACGCCGCCTTGACCACGGCCGGGTTGGGCTCGGCAAAGGCCACTTTGATCCAGGGCAGCAACTTGTAGAACGTACCCCGCGCGGCGGCCCAATCACCGCTGTCAACCTGCTGCACCATGCGTACGTAAAGGTCGGCGCGCACATGTGCGGAGGCTGAAATGGCCCCTGCCCCACCCAGGCACAGGTTATTGAAGATCTGCAGGTCTTCACCGGCCAGCACCTGGGCGTGGCCGTCCTCGATCAGGGCCATGGTCGTCTCGCTGTCACCACCACAGTCTTTCACCGCTGCAATGCGTGGATGGCGCACGATACGGCGCAGGGTTTCACGTTCCATGCGTACGCCAGTGCGGTAGGGAATGTCGTAGACGATCACTGGCACGCTGGCGGCATCGGCCACGGTGGCGAAGAAGGCTTCGATGCCAGCCTGCGAAGGGCGGATGTAGCAAGGTGCGGGAACCAGCAGTCCGCCAATGTCACGCTGCTGGATTTCAGCCTGGAAGGCCAGCAACTCACGCAGGTTGTAACCTGACAGGCCCATCACCACCCTGCCAGGCTCCACCCAGGCCAGCACGGCATCCAGCACTGCCAGTTGCTCGGCCTTGGACAACGCCGCTGCCTCACCCGTGGTACCGCACACCACAAAACCGGCCACACCGTCTTCGAGCAGCTTCTTCACCAGCTTTTCCAGGCCTGGGAAGTCGATTTCATTGGCGCGCATTGGCGTGACGAGGGCGATCCAGATACCACGGAAATTCGACATGCAAAAACTCCTGATGTTGACCGAAAGTCAGCGTCAGCAGGGCGAAGAGTGGAAGTGGTGGCAGGGATACCTGGCGCCTTCTGTCTCGTCAGCCCACCTGACGAGACAGCGCGCCTCGGTCAGATGAGCGGCTGTTTCTTGGATTTCTTGGCAACGGCAACGCACGCGTCTGCCCGAGCGATGAAGCCCGAAGCGGAAATGGCGTGGTTGGATGTGGACATGCTGGCAAGCCCGTTGCGTAGGTATGGCTGGATAATGGTGGGGCGGCGTGCCTGGTGTCAACCCTTGGCCCGCATCGCCCCGTGCAGGCGCGCCCCTTGCAACGCAGCGATTGCCGTCACCGCCACTCGCTGTAAGGCTCCAGCGGTGTCACCGGCAGGGCCAGGTTGCCTCGCCACGGTTCGAACAGGTAGCGCAGGTAGAGCATGCCATGGCTAGGCGCATAGTCATCGCTGTGCTGCCAGTCGAAGCCGCCGCCCAGTACCCACTGGTCACTCAGGCGCCGTTCGAACAAACCGCGCAGGCGGTAGCCCAACCCGCTGCTGTCGCTGGCTTCGGTCATCGCATCGATGTTGGAATCGACGCCATAATTTGCCAGTACCTTGCGGTTGATGTGTGCGTCCGGGTACAAGCGGCTACTGCCACTATGGGCCTGGGACCAGCTGACGGAACCTTCCAGCAGCAGCGACCAGTCGTAGTTGCGCCAGGCATAACTGACCGGCACGCCCACCGAACTGTAGCGCTGCGGGCTGTAGTAACCGCCCTGCCCCAGGCTGTAGCCGCCCAGGTCCTTGTCATGGCGCCAGTGCATCAGCGTCACGCCAACACGGACACGCTCGTCGGCCTTTTCCACCACGCGGTGGTAAAAGCCGGCCATGGCCCGGGTCCGCTGGTTGTCGGCCACGTTTTCGCCGTACAGCCAATGGTGCCCCAGGCTGGCCCACACCCCGTTGTCGCCACCTTGGTCCCAGCTCAGGCCGAGCGTGGCGCCATTGGCAGTGACCCCGCCCCAGCGCACGCCCGTCGGGCGGTCGCGTGCGCCGGAGAACGACAGCAATGAATTGCTCATCGGCCGGCGCGAGGCGGTCAGCGACCAGCCAACCTGCCCGAGGTCACCGTTGACCGTTGCGCCGCCCAGCCAGTTGTTGATTGCATAGCCCTGGGTTGTGCCCAGGTCGAACGCCCAGCGGCTGCCCTGCCAACCCAACGCCAACAGGCTGCCGTTTGCAGTCTGCGATCCCCCCGTGCACGCGGGCAGTGTTTTGCCGTCAGCGGTCTGGCCAACAAACTGGCAGCTGCCGAAGTCGGGGGTGTAGCTTCCCTGATCGTTCGGCTCGAACGACCCCGCATCCATGCCAATGCGCTCTACCCGCGCAAACGCGGTGCCTTCCTGCCAAGGGGTGTCGACATGCAACAAGGTCGACTGGGTACTCAGCTCCGACGTGCCGGGTGTACCGTCATCCTCGCGCCAGCCGTAGTCATGCATCAGCGTCACATGGGTATTGCGCTGGCGATACAGGGCGTCCACATCACTGCGCAGGCTACGGGCCAGCCAGTCGTCGCCATCCCGCTCGCGGCTAGCCAGGGTCAATGCACGGTCATCCCGTGGCGCTACGGCAGCACGGTCCAGCAACTGCGCATCAGCCATCGCTGCCGCGTAAAGGTCCAATGCTCGTTGAGGATCATCCTGCGCTACCAGGCGGGCTGCGTCGCGTCGCAACAACGGATCGGGTCGCGTCTGCTGCGCGGCAATCCGGTCAAGCAGCCTGGCCGCCTGATCGTGTTCGCCCAACGCGGTCCACAGCGCCGCCAGGCGCCGCTGGGCGTTGCCGTCATCAGCTGCAAATTGTGGCACCTTCACGCCCAGCATGTGCCGGGCCTGCTGCAGGTTGCCTTCGGCCACGGCGCTTTCCATCACCCCAAGGCGTGCATCAGGACGCCCAGGCTGCGCGACCAGCACACGCTGGTAATAGCTGCGCGCCTTGCCATGTTCACCACGCGCGGCTGCCCAGTCAGCCAACAGCATCAAGTCGTCCGGGCTACCTTCACCACGCGCCAGGCCGGCTTCAAGCAAGGCTGTCGCCTCGGCACCGCGGCCTTGTGCCTGCAACTGCTGCGCAGAGACCAGGGTCATACGCCGTTGAACACGTTGCTCCAGCGCGTGCATGTCCGCGCTCCAGGTCGCCTGAGGTACCGCCCTCAGACTGTCCAGAGCCAAGGCATCACGGTCGCTGGACTCCAGGAACAGGCCGTGGGCATAGCGCGTTGCCGGATCACGTGGCTGGTGCTGCACCAGCCTGGCAAATGCCGCGTCGGCCTCGCCAGTGCGCCCTTGGTGACGCAGACTGTTGGCCAGCTGATACACCAGCCAAGGCTCATCGGGAGCCAGGGCTGAAGCCTGGCCCAGCACGTGGCTGGCCGTCGACCAGTCCTCGCGCTGCAGGGCTTCGTCCCCTTGCTGGCGCAGCCGCGCAAGTTCCAGGCTGCGTCGCAGTCTGGCGAACTGCGCCTGCTGCCGTGGTGGCAGGCTGTCCAGGTATGCCTGCGCCTTGCCTGGCGACTGCGCCTGGTAAACGCGCATCAAGCCACGCACGGCACTTTCGTTATCCGGCGCCATACGCCGTACCTGCAGGTACTGCCGCTCGGCAGCCGCCACATCGCCTTCGGCCAGCGAGACATCTGCCAGGCCCAGCAACGCGTATTCATCCTTTGGCCGTTGCTGGCGAGCCTGCCGGTAAAGTGCACGCGCACTGCGCACGTCTTTCGCCGCCAGAGCCTGCTCGGCTTTCTTCAGCAGGGCCCAATACTGGCTGGACGACTCCAGGTCCTTCCATTGGCTGATCCAGTAGGTGTCCTGCTCCTTGGCACTCGCCGCGCGGAACGCCGCATGGGCGTCTTCATGGCGGCCCTGGCGCATCAACGCATAACCCAAGGCCCCATACAGGCCGGCATCGCCCGGGTACTGGCGCAGGGCGCGACGCAGCTGCGTTTCAGCTTCGGCATTACGGCCCTTGTCGAGCAATGCCTTACCCCGTTGACCGGCCTGCCATGCCGGGTCGGCCAGCAGCTTGCGCTGCTGTTGCAAGGTCTCGCTGGCCTGTGCCAACAACGGTGAAGCCGGGTAACGCTGAAGAAAGGCCTGCCAGGCTGCCGCACTGGTTGCACTCACGGCTTGCCCGGACAGGTAGTCGAACTCGCGCTGGGCAGCGGCATCCCGTGCACCGGGGTCTCGCGCCAGCTGATCGAGCAGGGCCAAGGCCTCGCGGTCACGCTTTTCGGCGAACAACCAACTGGCCAGGGTCTGGCGCAGCCCGGCGCTGCCCGGGTACTGCTGATCCAACCGCTGCAACTGGCGGATCGCCTCAGGGCGTTGGCCTGGCAGATTGCCACGCACGCGCCAGTAGTCCAGGGCCAATTCAAGGCTGGGTGGTTCGCCGGCAAACAACTGTTCGTACACGGCCAGCGCCTCTTCGTTACGGCCGGTAACCGCCAGCAGACGCGCCTGCTGCAAGCGCCGCGCAGGCGCCGGTTGTTGAAGTTCAAGCAGGCGTGCGGCCTGACGTGCTTGCAGGCTGCCAGGCGCCACGGCACTGATCCGCGCACTCAACTGCTCGGCTTCACGGCTGTTCTTCTCGCGCAATGCCAGGCTCAAGGCCGCCAGCAACACCTCCGGGTTGCGCGGCTCAAGCAACTGCAACCGGCCCAGCGCATCACGCACCAGGTCGTCACGGTGCAGCGCTTCGCCGCGGCGTACCTGGTCCAGCAGCCATTGGCGCTGTTCATCGACATCCTTGGGTTGCGCCCCTGCCTGGCAGGTTATTGCTGCCAGCATCAACACGCCGATCATTCGCTGCATGGCGCGCTCCAGGCCGGCAACAGGCGGCCGTGCGGGTCAAAACGGTAACGGGCCTCGTCGAAGCCCTGGCCGAACAGCGCCAACACCTGGCTGTAATACGCCTTGGCCTCGACCGGCTGTTCGCGCAAGCGCTGGCGCTGGGCCGCCAGGCCGGCCACGTGCTCTGGCGAGGCAGCAAGCAATGGCAGCAAGGCCGCAGAGAAACCCGCCGGGCCATGGCCGCGGGCTTCACCGCTGCGTGCATCCAGGTGCTCAGGAGGTAGCCCCTGACGCTGGGTCAATGCCGCCATCGGCGCATAATGGGCCACCAGTTCGCGGCGTTGCGCCGCCCCCTCGGCCAACATGCCGACCCACAGGTACACACGAATGGCGTCATAATCACCGGCATTGCCATGTTTCGTGTCTGCCGCTGGCTTTCCGGCCGGCGTCCACAGCAACCAGTCCGGGGCAAAGCCCTTTGGCGACGATGCCAACCACAAACGCCGCGTGTTGGCCGCCAGCTCACCCCACAAGGGGTCCACCTCGCTGAAGCGGTCGAGCAACTGCAGCGGCAGGTAACTGGGGTTCAGGCGAGTACCCTGGGCGTCTTCGAAGCCGTAGTCACCTGGCAGCAACATCACGCCAAGGCCTGGAAGCTTGCGCACGGTCTGCGCGGCGATACGCCACAGCAGGTGCTGGCCCAGTTGCGTGTAGGCCGGCTGGTCCCACAACCGCCCTGCTTCCAGCAGGCTGTAGGCGATCCACAGATCGGCATCGCTGGCGTTGTTGGCGTCCAGCACCTGCCACTGCTGCTGCCCGTCACGGCCCCACAGCCAGGCAGGCAGATGCCGGGCCAGGTCACCCTCGGCGAGGTTGTTGCTGGTCCAACGCAGCAACTGCGCGAAGGTTTGCCGGTCGTTGCCTACCAGGGCGAAGAACAGCGCGTAACTCTGCCCTTCCGAGGTGGTGATCAGGCGCTCGTCACTTGGGTCGATGACCCGCCCATCCACACTCACCAGCTCGGCCTTGAACCGCTCCCAGGCAGGCCATGGGCAAACCGACCCGGCATTGGCGAAAACGGGCAGGCCTAAGGCGACCAGCCCTACCAGCATCTGGCGCATCATCACCCCGCCTCACCCAAGCGGCGCTTGCCTGCCCAGCGCAGTGCCCGCCACAACAAGAAGGCGAACAGCACCACGCAAACAGCTGCGATCACCGCCAGCAACACAGGGTGCTCGGACAAGTGGAACCACAGCAGCAGCCACCACGGCAGCGCGCCCACGAAGTAGTGCTCGCCGACGAACTGGCTGCTCACGCCACTGCTGCGTACCAGCGTTACCGACCCCGCCACCGCATCGAGCTTGCCCACATCGCCAAGCACGTCGCGCAGCAATGCGTAATCGCTGTCGCTGTTGGCCAGCAAGGCCACAACACTGCGCTGCTCGTGGAACGGCGACTTCAGCCCGGTGATGGCCGCAATCGGCGCCTGGGCGCTGACCGCCACGCGGCTGCTTGCAGCCACCGGCTCAGTATCGAAACGCTGGCCACCGGGCAACGATGCGCTGCGGCCCTGCAGTAACCAGTCACGCTGGGCGCTGAGCAACAGGCCAAGGTCGGGCGCATCGCGCAGGGCCTCGGGCAGGCTGCCGATCAGCAGCAAGTCGGCGTCTGCCGCTGCGACCTGTTGCCAGTCGTCGATCAATTGCAGGCCAAGCGCCGGGTAACCGATCTGTCCGGCCAACCCGCCAACCGTGTCGAGCAAAGTGCCGACCTGCATCGCCGTGGGTTGGGCCGGCATGATGACCAGCGTCTCGGACAGGTCGGCCATGCGGCTGAACGGGAAGCCACTGCGGGCGAATGCACGCAGGTCGGGCATGGCGATGTAATGATGGTAACCGGAAAGGTCGATGGTGGAGTTGTCGTCGATCGCTGCACGCACGTCCACCGGCAGCGAGGTCTGGCAGCGATCGCGCTGGGCGCTGCCCAGGGTGCTGGCAAAGCTGAAGTCGAAGCGCAGGCGGTTGCGGTCGCCAATCTTCAGCGCCGGCACCAGCGAGTTCTCGGTCAATGCAGTGTTGTCACCGGACAGCACTGCCAGGCGCATTTCTTCAAGGGTACCGCCGCGCCGGTCATTGCCCACCAGCGGCATGCTGGTGATGTACTGATCGTTGACGCTGATGCTCAGGCGCGATTCGTCGGTCACCGCTGGCGCCGTATAGCGGTACAGGGTGCGCAGCGGAATACCCTGGTTGCGCCAGACGAACAAGTCGGGCGGCAGGTTCAGTTCCAGTGTCACCGGCCGCGGTTGCAGGCCGCTGACTTGCAGTTGCTCGGGGTAATCCAGCAGCTCGGCAAATCGTACCGGCCGGTCGGTGCGCGTCCAGTTCGGCGCATCGTAAGGCTGACGCGGTTGCAGCGCGGTCATCTGCTCCACTTTGACGCGCGCGCCGCGGAACAGATTGTTGCCGACCGCCAGCGCCGAGGCGGCCTTGATCAGGTCGTCGTCGTTACGGCCCAGCACCAGCAGCACTTTGCTGAAGCGGTCGTCCGGGTGATCGATCACCTGCAGCACGGGGCCGTCGACTGGCGGGAACTGCTGCAGATCGGCGAGGAACGCCGGGCGACGGTCGTTGCTGGCAAACACGATGCTCGGTGCAGGTTTTTCGCCACGGGCCGGCAGGTGGTTGTACAGCACAGGGAAGCTGGCCTTGCGCCAACCGGCCTGGCTACCGAAGTAGGATGCCAGGATTGCCGCCGCACGCTGCTCGCCCAGGCTCGGCACGCCGCTGAACACCACCGGCAGCACTACCTTGCCGGTGTCGCGGGTATCGAAGAACGGCAACGGGAAATACGCCAGGTCGTTTTCCAGCACCAGCGCCTGCTCGTGCAACTGTACCTGGCTCTTGCGGTTAAGGTTAAGCCACAGGCCGCTGTGGGCCGGGTCTTCGCAGACATCGGTATAGTGCCCGACAAACTCCAGACGTACCCGGTTGAAGTCGCCGAGCAGTTTCGGGTCCAACGGCAGCTGGCGACGTACACGCTGGCCCAACTGCTCCTTTTCCACCGGAACTACGCCCATCAGCTCGTCGTTGAGGTAGACGCGCAAGTGCGACAGGTTCGGCAGCAAGGCTGGCGAAGGCGTGTAGTCCAGTTGCAAGCTGGCATCGGTGGCCAGGCGATCGCGACGCAGGCCGAACTCAATATGCTCGCTGTTGCGTACCCCCAGCAGCAGGCTGTCGGACGCATGCCCAAGCTGCTCGAAGGTTTTCGCAACCTGCCAGTTCGGTACCGTGGGTGTGGATACCGCAGGCTCGGCAAGCGGAGCTACAGAAGCAGCAACGGCGCTCTGCGACAAGGCGGTAAACAGCGCCATCGCCAGGCCCCAGGTTCGCGCGGGATAACCAGTCATCATGCGTCTCGATCAACAGGGTTCATGGAAGGGATTGCCCGCGGTGTGCGGGGCCAGTAGCTGGCTAGCCACAGCGCCAGCGAACGCAACGGGCGCAACCACGCCCGCAGCCATGGCGGCATGTGCTCGACCAGGCGCACGTAACCGACGCCGCCCAGCTTCAACACATCGATCAGGCTGCGCAGCGGGCGCTCGACCTCGTGCTGCTCGTTCCAGCCAAGCCAGGCATCGGCGCGGGCAAAGGTGCAGTGGACCAGGTCGATACGCTGCTGCAGGGCGAGGTCGCGGAACACCAGGCCCACGTGTTGCCCGACGGTACGGGTGACGCACGCCTGGAAGGCGAACTCGCGCTGGCCGCGGTTGAGCAGCAGGCGTACCTGCTCCCCCGGTTTCAGCTCCAGACCGGGCTGTACCTGCAGGCCGATACCGCCGTCGGAGTAGTCGACCAGGGTGCAGGGGTAGGCATGACCGCTGGCCAGCATCAGCCCCGCCGGCAAGCGCATCTGCACCCGATGGGCGCGGCGCACCTGGCGCACTTCGGCGGCCACCGCAACTGCGGCACCGATGATCAGCAGGTTGTAGATCACCCACAGCGAGCTGACGATCACCGTGCCGACTTCTGCCGTCGGGCCGGTGACCAGGCGCCACGCCGCAAAGCCCAGACCCACCACGTTGAGCGCCGCCAGCCACAGGTAAGGTTGGGCGATGCGCCAGTCGAACTGTTCCTGCTCCATCAGGCCGCCCTTGGCGGTGACGTTGAACGTGCCTTTTTTCGGCGCGAACAGCGCCACCGTGGTTGGGCGGGCGATGTACCAGGCCAGTACGGTCTCGTAGACCTCGCCCCAGAAGGTTTGTCGGTACTTGCCCTGCATGCGCGAGTTGGTCAGGCTGGCGTGGATCATGTGTGGCAGCACGTACAGCAGAATCATCAATGCCGGTGCGTAGATGATGTAGGCATGCAGCAACAGGAACGCCAGTGGCGCCGTCAGGAACACCAGCCGCGGCAGGCCGGCCAGGAAGTGCAGCATCGCGTTGGCGTAGCACACCCGCTGGAACAGGCTAAGGCCACGCCCGAACAGCGGGTTGTCGGTGCGGAAGATCTGCACCATCCCACGGGCCCAGCGAATGCGCTGGCCGATGTGCGCCGACAGGCTTTCAGTGGCCAGGCCCGCAGCCTGCGGAATGCTCAGGTAGGCTGACGTCCACCCTTGGCGATGCAGGCGCAGGGCGGTGTGGGCATCTTCGGTCACGGTCTCGACGGCAAAACCACCGATGCTTTCCAGCGCAGTGCGGCGCAGCACGGCACACGAGCCGCAGAAAAACGCCGCGTTCCACATATCGTTGCCGTCCTGGATCAGGCCGTAGAACAGCTCCCCTTCGTTGGGGCGGCGGCGGAACGAGCCGAGATTGCGCTCGAACGGGTCAGGCGAGAAGAAATGGTGCGGTGTCTGCACCAGCGCCAGTCTAGCGTCCTTGAGGAACCAGCCCACGGTCAGTTGCAGGAAGGAGCGCACCGGCACATGGTCGCAATCGAAGATGGCGATCAACTCGCTGTCGGTAACGCCCAGCGCATGGTTGAGGTTGCCAGCCTTGGCATGCTTGCTGTCGGGCCGCACGATATACCCTACCCCGACTTCGTCGGCAAAGGCACGGAACGCGTCGCGGCGGCCATCATCGAGGATATAGATGCGCAGGCACTCGCGTGGCCAGTCCAGGCCCAGCGCGGCCATTACCGTGGTGCGCACCACTGACAGGTCTTCGTTGTAGGTGGGGATCAGCAAATCGACGGTTGGCCAGTGCCTGACGTTGGCCGGGAGGTTTGCCGGCTTGCGCTGCAATGGCCAGCTGGTCTGGATGTAACCCAGGATCAGCACGAACCACGAATAGGTTTCTGCCGCCAACAGGATCACCCCGAACACCAAGTCGGTGGTGTCGTTCCAGTTCAGGGTCGAGGTGTAGCGCCACCACAGATAGCGGCACGAGATGATGGTCGACAGCACGATCAGCATCAGGGTCGGGAAACGCCCTGGCATGTGCCGCACCAGCAGGGCGATGACCAGCAGCAGGCAGATGAACATCAGTTGCGCCAGATAGCCGAACGGTTCCGTCACGCACAGCAGGGCGAGGCTGAGGGCGAACACCGTCAGCACGCTGTAGAACGCCCGCCGGGCAAACACGCTCAGGCCGCGCAGGCGTGCCGAGGCCTGGTGCCTGAAAGCACTGGCGCGGTAGCGCGCGGGTACCTGTTGCAATGCATCGATCAGCAGGCCGCGGTAGTGGCGCGCCACCCCGCCTGCCGCCCGCAGGTGCATGCGCACCGCGCCCAATGCGCGGCGGCCAGGCCCTGCTGTACGTGTCTGCGGTTGGCGCCGCAGCAACAACCACAGGCTCTGGATCAACAGACGCAGCGGGTCACCCAGGGTTGGGCGCTTGCCCGCCAGCTGCGGGTACAGGCGTTGCCGCTCGGCCAGCAGCGCCTGCCAGGCCGGTGACTCCAGGCGCAGAAACAGGAAGGCCAACCACACGCCGAGGGTGAACAGCCATGCGACCGGCAGACGCGCGCCACGGACAGTGAACCAGGTATAGGCCGACAAAGGGGTCAGGGTCACGGCTGGCGCCTCGTCAGACAGCGCACCGCCAGGCTTTGCACATCCCGGCAGGCCAGGCTCTGCGGTGCGTAAAGCCCCAGGGGAGCCTTGTACGCCAGCGCTTCGAGGAAGGCTTCGTCGCGATGGACCACCTGGATCGGCAAGCGATCACGAAACAGATCACGCCACACCATCAACAGGTCGCTCTGCAAGCGGCTGGCCGGGTCGTAGCGGTTGACCAGCAGCATGTCGAAGTGCTCGAGCGGGCGTCGCCCGAGCAGCAGGTGGCTGGCCATTTCGGCTTCTGCCACCAGTACCCGTACATCAGTCTCGATGCCATTGCCGGTGGTATCGCCCGGCAGTTGCGGCAGGTCGTACAACAGCCAGTCGAAATGCTCGGCCAGCTCGACCTGGCGAGCGCGCCATGACTGCGCATCGGGCACACGGTGCTGCGCACCGCCAGGCAGGTTGCCATACGGCAGCAGGCACAGGCCATCGAGCACCGCGTACACGGCATCGCTGAACGGCCGCCCTTCCCGCTCGGCCAGCGCCCAGCCCTCGGACGTATCCAGCGGCAGGTTGAAGTGCAGCCCGAGCAAGTTGCTTGGGCACAGGTCAATCAGCAGCACCCGCTCGCCCACGCCCTGCAGCGCGTAGCCCAATGCAGCCAGCAAGGCGCTGCGCCCCAGGCCTCCGCGCACCCCATGCAATGCCAGGCTTGTCATGGCGCGACCCTCTCGTGCTGGGTGACAGCCGCGTACAGCGCATCGTCGCTGCTGGCCCTGCAGCTTTCACCCAGCAATGGCCAGCGCTGCAGGGCCTGCTGAACGCCCACCAGCATCGAGATGTCCTGGTAGTTCAGCTCTGGCATGTCCAGGTGCTGACGCAACTGGGCAATATCGTCGCTACGGTCGGACGGGTCTGACTTGCCAGTGATCATGGGCGCTCCTTGGGGATGGGCTGCCAGTCAGGCTGGCCTTGCAGGCGCATGTAGGCACGCCCCTGGTAATTCAGCACCTGTGCACCAGAGGTTTCGGCAACCTGCTCGGTGGTTGGCAGGTCGGTCAGCAGGCCGGGCACATCCAGCACCTGCTGCTGGCCGAGGCCCGCATACACACGCGAGATCAGCTCGGACAGCGCCAGGTAGCTGGTGGCAGCAGTGACCCGCAGCGGCTCGTTGCGGGCAGGCTGGCCCATGCCGATGAACTTCAGGCCGACCGGCACATGGGTAATCGACGGCGTGGGAATTTCGCGCATGCCCGACAACTGCATGCGATCACCATGCAACGCGGCCCCATGCTCAGGGACAATGGCCACCACTACGCGGCGGCCACTGCGCTCCAGTTCGTCAAGGAAGGTGCCAAGCTCGCCAAACAGGCGATTGGCGCGGGTGGCATAGTCGGCCACGCGGGTGCCGCCGTCGGCAGTGACGATACGATTGCCGTCATGCAGGCTGATGCTGTTGTAGAACAGTGACACATGCTCGTCCGGGGTGCCTTTGCGTTGCCCCCACCAACGGCGCAAGACATCCAGGTCACTGGCGATCGGCGAGCCGTCGAAGCCCACCAGCGCCCGTGGGAAGTCGGTATTGCGCATGCCGGGTTGCGGCATGTGCTGTTGGGTAATGTCGCCGATGAAGTTGTCGAACCGGCCGCTGTGGTTGAGCAAGGTGTTGCTCTGGAAACCCAGCCGGGCTAGGTTCTGGAACAACAGGCACTGCTCCGGAGCCGGTTGGTACAGGCCAGCGTGCGACGACTGTCCGCAGCTGGCACGCAGCACACGGATGGCGGCCGGGCCGCTGTAGGAGGTCGCCGAGTTGAACTGGTCGAAGATCACGTCCATGCGCGACAACAGCGGGTTGTCCCGCAGCCCCACGGCAGACAGATCATCCCAGGCCAGCGAGCAGATGTTGATTACCAGCAGGTCGAACGGTTGCTCATCGGCATTCACGGCAGGGAACGCCGTCACCCGCTCGCGCTCACTGGCGAAGAAACGCTCAAGCCAGCTGTCGAGCGTGGCATTGTCGGCTACCGTAGTGGCAGGCGCGGGTTCGGCTGTGGTGCGCGCCGCCACGCCGGGCGCCTGGCCTGCACCCAGCGACGGCAAGCCGCCGACCGACAGCCATGCCAACCCCAGCAGGCTCAGGGTGCTCAGGCGCAGCCAATGGCGTAGGTACAGGTAACCCACCAGCAACATTGCCAACGCCCCCAGCAGGTTCCAGTTGATGAAGCGGCCCAGCAGCTCGAGCAGATAGTCCCACGAGAAGTCCAGCACCCCCGGCTGCGCCAGCAGGCGGTTGAAGGGTGGCAGCCAGGTGTCCTGGTAGAAAAGCGCGATACCGATTGGCACCGCCAGCAGTTGCCGGGCAATACGCAGCCACTGGCCCGGCAAAGGGACAAGCAGAAACGCAGCAAACAACAGGTTCGGCAGCGCCTGGAAGTCGAGCATGCCAAGTGCGACCAGCAGAAACTTTGCAAAAAAATAGAGGTTCCACCCTCCCAGTCCAGGCCAGCGGGCCAGTACCGGGAGGGTGATGGCGGTATTAGTCATTCTTGGGTTCCTGGCGTGCAGCGCGGCGGCGTACGCCCAGCGGTTTCAGGTAACGGGGGGGAAGGCGACGGCGCAACACGCCACGTAATGCCGAACACAGGCGCACTAGCAACAAGGCCAGGCCCAGCGTGACGAGTGCGGTAATGCCGACCACCTGCAGCAGTTGCACGAAGTTCATGCGCCACCCCGCTTGGCCAGGCCAACCTTGCGCGGGGCCAGCGCCGACCATGCCTGTGCAGGCAGTTGCGCCGCCGTGTCGCTGCGGGGTGGCTGCGGTAGGTTGCTGTCGAGGAAGGCCGGAGTGGCAAGGCTGTCGACGCCGGCAAGCACCTCCTGGCTGATGAACAGCTCTTTCCATGACAGCTGGAAGATGTGGTCAAGCGCCTGCTCGACCCCTTCCGAGCGGCAGGCGAACAGGAACAGGAACAGCACCTCGCCAACCACGCAGGCAATGTCGCCATCACGGCGGAATACCGTACGCGAGCAAGCCTGCAGCGGGGTCAGGCCGGGCGCCGGACGCAACACCAGCAACTGGTGGACGATTTCGCCGTTGCGCACCCCGTGCCACATGCTTTGCACAGCCTCGGCAAACGTCCGTGGCGCTACCAACCCGCAGATGGCCAGCGGCCGCAGGCGTGCCAGCAAGGCATCGAAGTCGGTTGGCAGGTGTCGACGCCAGACGTAACCCTGGATGCTCTCCACCATGGTCAGGAAGCGTGACAAGCTGGCACCGAACGGCACGATCTGGCTGGCACCACAAGCCAGCAGCAACTGTTCGTCTTGATAACGCAGGGTCGGCGCCATTTCGCGCACCACCAGCTTCAAGGCGTTGCCACGCGACTGCCGCAGGTGGTGCAGTTGGCGCGCCAGGCTATCCAGACGCTGCCCACCGTCCATGGCAAAGATCACCGTGGCAGACACCGCCCGGCTGGCTTTGCCCCCCAGTTCCTCAAAGCTTTCGCAGACCTGCCAGTGTTCGGAGAAGGCTGGCGCGCCTTCCAGTACCGGACGCTGGGCCAGGCACAGCAACTCGTCGCCACCGGTGTCGCTGGGTGCCTCATGCGTGGCAGCAACGGCAAACCCCGCGCTCAGCCGAGTCAGCTCCATGTCCCGGGTGGCTGCTTTGCCAAGCGGGTTGCTCCAGAAATGCTGCAGGTAGCGCACCCCACCTTTGCCGCGGTACACCTGCCCCAGGCCGTCGAGGCACTGGTTGAAAATGCGCAGGCGCTCGACCAAGGCGGTGCTCTGCCCCCCACTGACGACCAGCAGCAACGCCGCTTCAGCCAACAACGCCGGGCGCAGCGCATTGCACCAGTGCTCGACTTCGGTATCCGCCCAGGCGTGTGCCGGTGCCAGCAGCACCAGCACACGCCCACGGGCATCAAGACGAGGCAGGTCTTCAACCAGATAACGGGTGGCTTGCGAGTTGGCCTCATACAACGCGAGCTCGGCCGGGCCGCGCGTTGCGTCGAGCGCACCCAGCACGTCATCCATGGCTTGCGCGTCGGCGATCAGGGCTGCCCTGGCATTATCGGGCATGCCTTCGACCACCTGGCGGCATAGCAAGGAGGCGTCTTCGGCGGCATCACAGGCTAACCAGTACAGTCCTTGTTGATGAAGCTGGCTGCTCTCGACGCTCAGGCCAGAAATCGCCAACAACTGCATTCCATTAGTCAAAACACTGGCTCTACAAAAGGTAAATTGAAACGGTTTGAAGGCGGAATGTGTCACATCCTCTGCTGACGCCTTATGACTAACGTCAAAAAAACGACGAAAATGATGCGGAACACAAAGCTGCGTCAATTATACAGCATCAAGGCAGAATGAAATCAATCTGAAATGTAATGAGTTGCAAAGGTTTGTTAACAAACACCCAAGGCCGACCTTTTCCGGGTTAAAAACAAAAGTCGGCAAAGGCAAGCCGGCAGGGCATTGGCCAAGCAAAAACCGTTTTCCGGAGACAAGCATGCTGCGTATCTTTGAAGGTCGGCTCGACCCCTTCCCACCCGACGAGGTACCACCGCCGCCCGTTGGCCTGTTGCGCTTCATGTGGGCTTGTACCCGCGGCGCCCGTGGCTACATCCTGGCGCTGGCACTGCTCAGTGCCGGGGTGTCGGTATACGAAGCCTGGCTGTTCGCGTTCCTGGGCCAGGTGGTCGACCTGCTCGCGTCCTGGCAGGCAGGCGGTACTGTTGGCCCCGAGGAAAGCCGTGTGCTGTGGGGGATCGGCATCGTCCTAGTGGTCAGCATCGGGCTGGTGGCGCTGCGCACCATGGTTCAGCACCAGGTGCTGGCGATCAACCTGCCGCTGCGGCTGCGTTGGGATTTTCACCGCCTGATGTTGCGCCAGAGCTTGTCGTTCTTTTCTGACGAGTTTTCTGGCCGGGTCACAACCAAGGTGATGCAGACGGCACTGGCAGTGCGCGATGTGCTGTTCACCCTTATCGAAATCCTGCCAGGGATTGGCGTGTATTTCATCGCGATCATTGCCCTGGCAGGCGGCTTTGCCCTGAAACTAATGCTGCCCTTCATTGCCTGGGTCGTGCTGTTCGGCTTGGCCATGCTGTATTTCGTACCCCGGCTGGGCAAGGTCGGGCAGGAGCAGGCCAATGCCCGGTCGTCGATGACCGGGCGGGTTTCTGACGCTTACACCAACATCACCACGGTGAAACTGTTTTCGCACTCCAACCGCGAAGCGCACTTCGCGCGCGCAGCCATGGAAGACTTCAAGCAGACCGGTTTTCGCCAGATGCGCCTGGTGAGCCAGTTCGAAATCGTCAACCAGGCGCTGGTGGTGGGCTTGATCTTTGGTGCCGGTGGCTATGCACTGTTGCTGTGGCACCAGGGCCAGGTCGGCACCGGGGCCGTGGCAGCAATCACCGCCATGGCCTTGCGCGTCAACGGCATGTCGCACTGGATCATGTGGGAAATTACCTCGCTGTTCGAAAACATCGGCACCGTGCAGGACGGTATGGCCACCCTCACCCGCGGCCCCAAGGTGCAGGATGCGCCGGGTGCTGCAGAGCTGGTCACCACGGGTGGCGCGGTGAGTTTCGACAAGGTCAGCTTCAACTACAACGGTGAGCGCCAGGTGCTCAATGAGCTGACGCTGCACATTCGTCCGGGCGAAAAAGTCGGCCTGGTCGGCCGCTCCGGCGCCGGCAAGTCCACCTTGATCAACCTGCTGTTGCGCTTCTACGACGTGGACAAGGGGGAAATACGCATCGACGGGCAGAACGTCGCCAAGGTCACGCAAGACAGCCTGCGCAGCGCCATCGGCATGGTCACTCAGGACACCTCGCTGTTGCACCGTTCGATTCGCGACAACATTGCCTATGGCCGCCCCGATGCTACCGAGGCACAGATCCGTGCCGCTGCGGCCAGTGCCCAGGCCGACGGTTTCATCAGCCAGCTCAGCGACCGCCAGGGCAACAGCGGTTATGACACCCTGGTGGGTGAACGCGGTATCAAGCTGTCTGGCGGCCAACGCCAGCGCATTGCAATTGCCCGGGTGATGCTGAAGAACGCACCGATCCTGCTGCTTGACGAAGCCACCAGCGCGCTGGACTCGGAGGTGGAAGTGGCCATTCAGGAGAGCCTGGATGAGATGATGCAGGGCAAGACCGTTATCGCCATCGCCCACCGGTTGTCGACGATCGCCGCCATGGACCGGCTGATCGTGATGGATGAAGGGCGCATCATCGAGCAAGGCACCCATGCCGAACTGTTGGCGAAACAGGGTACCTATGCACGGTTGTGGCAGCACCAGAGTGGCGGGTTCCTGGGTGAGGATCGGGGCGTGGCCGAGGCTGTGGAGTAAGCAGAGGCCGGGGGCAGCCAGCGCATACCCAGGCTTCGAAAGCCTGCCCAGTCAATGCATTGCGCCCCTGACGATGTTCATAGTCGCTGCTCATCCGATAGCGCCGCCTGCACCCCATTGGCTGGCTGTTGCAATAAGCCTCGGGGCAAGCGGAAGCCTTTGAACGGTTGCTGGGTAATGGGATTGAAGGCTTTTTCAGCGTTAAGCCGATAGCGCATCACGCCATCTCCGGTCCGGAAGCTCAGGTCCACGCTGGTCGCCGTCCGGCCATTGAGCGCGCCGCGGCTTAGCAAGCGGAACATCGACCACGGGCCACGGTACTCCAGGCTGCTGCTGTTGCCATTTTGCCTTAGCAAGGTGAGATTGCTACGGACCTGCTGCCCCAGGGTATTGGGCCAGACAATACCCGTGATATGGCTTGGGCCATGGGTGTAGGCAATCAACTGGCCATCCAGGTCCAGCAGGCTGGTACGCTGGTTCGCACTGAGCCCCAAGGGCTCGATGCTGAACTGCACACTCAGCTTGCCACGCTGATCGAAGAAGGTTTCGCGGATGCGCTCCGCCAGCTCGAGCTGCTCGATCACGTCGGCACGAATCAGGGATTGCCCGTGCTGAGCGGACTGCAAAGCCTCAAGGTTGTCCTTCAGGAAAACCTTGAGATACCGATCATTAAACTGCTGCAGGCGCCCTTTCGGCCCGAAGAACGCCTCGAAGTCATCCAAAGAAGCATCGGGTGCCTTCACCACAAAGGGGTAGCGGCCTGCCAGGCGTTGCTGGAAAAAACTGTACACGTCAGCATCCCAACGTCGCTCCAGTTCGCGCAGTGCTTCAACATTCAGCACCTGGGCAGTCTGGTCGGCGAGCTTTCTGACCTGGTGGCTGATAGGCTCCGGTAAACCTGTGGCAACACGTTGCAGGGTACCGATCGGGTCCTGCCCTGTCATCGCAAAGCGCTGATGCACGGCTTGCAACGCGGCCTTGCCGCGGTCCGGGCTGTCCTGTACCGCCTTGGCGTAGTCCAGCACGGCCGCAACAGCGCCAAGGGTTTCATCGTAGTAGCTCGGCTTTTCTCCTGTCGCCTGCAGCATGGCGCCCAGGCCTGCAAACGCCCGCTGGATGGCCAACGCTTGCTGTTGCTCGGGTTTTCCGGTTGCTACCCGCAGCGTACTCAGCTCACCCGGTGATTCAACAACTGCTGGAGACGCAAGCGAGGTGTTATCCCTGACCGTATCCAGCAGCCGTTGCAACGGTGCTGCGGGGCCGGTCAACTGCTCCAGGATCGCGACACCATGGTCCAGATCACGGAAGTCAGCCACCGTAAACGCGTTCAGGGCGCGCCGCCAGCTGTCAATGTAATCGGCGCTGTAGAGGTTATACAGCCGCTCGGTCAACGCATCGCGGTCGACGTCCGAATAGTCGAGTTGACTGCGCTCCCCCAATGCCCATTGATCAACCATCGCCATTTCAGCGAAGCGTTGGCTGTGCGGCTCGAAGTAATCCCTGAAGCCTTTGGCGGTGAGCATGCCGGCCAGCCTTACATCCTCCCCCCCTTGCCTCGACCCGGAAGACGGCTGGTACACCACATCGAACGCAGGCCCTACCTGGTGGCGCAGGTCCAGCCCGGCGTGCACCTGCTCGTACGATTGATGTTTCAGCCCTGCGTAGACCCGCTGTGGCAACGGCAATTTGCGCAACGCCTGCTGCACTTCGCTGACCCGCTGGCGGTATTGCGGCAAATCGGTATCGGCATAGGCCAAGGCGTACTTCAGGTGCTGCATGAGGTCACGCTGCAACTGACCCTGGCCAGGAAAGGCCCGTTGCCACTGACGGGCCATCCAGCCCTCGACCCATTCTGGCCGGCGGCTGTTGCGGTCCTCGATCATCCGGTAAACCCTGAGCGCGGCCATTTGTTGCTCACTGCCAGGTGGTGCAGCGTTCATGGCATCGATCACACCACTGGCCAAGGCCGGCAAGAAACGTTTCGACAACAAGCTGAGGTACGCCTCATCAACCAAGGGACCAATGTTGCGCCCTTGATACAAGCCAAAATCGGCAACCACCGGCCAGGCCGCACGATAGTCGCCAAACACCGCCACCGCATCGCGAATCCGGTCCAGTGGCGCCAGCAGGTTGCGCCCGGTCGGATCAAGACGCATATCGACTTCGTGACCACTGTACTCCTGGCTTTTGGCGAGCACACTGGCAGCCTTGGCGCCATTGATCTCGGCGTAACGCTGCCAGCTGGCAATGGCGATACTGAACGCCAGGATGCCTACACCAGAGCCCACCCACAGCAAGTGGCGCTTGCTGCGCGCAACCCGAACATTGTCGCCCGCCAGCCCGGCTTCCTGATAAATAACCCGCCTGAATGCTTGCTGAATGAAATAGACCAACGCCCTCCCCTGTGCCTTACCTTCACGCAGGGGTAGCTTCGTCGTGTAGGGCTGAGCCGCTTCACGGACAAAGGCATTGCGCATGTCGCCTTGCTGTACCACTGACGACCAGTACACACCACGCACCAAGGGTGGCGTGGTGAACCGGTCACTCGCCAGGGTTTCGCGCAAGAATGCCTGCAGTATGGGGCGCAACCCGATCAGCTGTGCATGCAGTGAGAACAGGCGTCCGCATGGTGCTGTCTTGCCCAGTACATCCAGCCGATCGATGACCTGCTCATGCAATTGAGTGAGAAGCCGCCCGTAGTGCTCGTCATACTCATCCAGCCAGGCGTCGAACGCGTCAACCGCATCCAGCTTGAAGGTGAACCCCAACAGGCTTTCACGCTTGGCGGCCGGAAGCTGGCTGTAGAACTGGTCGAAGCCGTCCAGCAGATCGAATTTGGTCAGGACCACGTACAGCGGCAGGCGCGCGCCCAACTGACTGCTCACTTCGTACAGGCGTGTGCGCAACCCATGGGCCAGCGCGACGCGCTGCTCGGGCTTGCCATGCAGCAGCGCCGGCAGGTCGACCACCAGCAACACACCATTGAGCGCCCGCTGGCTTCGCTTACGCTGCAGCCAGCCCAACAGGTGCTCCCATAACCGGGCCTGGATGCCAGGCGGCGAGGAGGCATTGGTGGGGTCATTGGCCGCCGAGCCCACCGGTGGTTTTTGACTGATGAAAACGCCGGGCGGGTCGATGATCACGGCATCGTCGCTGACCCACCAGCCTACCGGATAGGCCAGTGCTTCAGCCTGTCGGCCCCGTGCCTGGGCCTGGTCGATACGCGTCAGGGTAAAGCGCTGATCGGTGCGGTCGATGAAGCTGCTTTTACCGGCCTGTTCGTCGCCCAACACCAGGTACCAAGGCAGCCGGTACAACGCGCGTCGCCCACCGGCATTGTCGAGATACCGCTCAAGCCCCTGGCTCAAGGCCCGCTCTTGCGCCTGCACGAACGGTAGCGCGACATCCTGTTCGGCGGCCAGTGCCTGCCGGCGCTCCGCTTGCAGGCGGCGAAAGCGCGTGCGCAGCACCCCAAGCCAGCACAGAAGCGGCACCAGCACGAGCACCAGGCTTGCCACGCTGCGATGAGCCACACTTGCCAGCGGCTGCTGCTCCCGCCACGTCCATTGCGGGCCAAGCCACCAGATAGCGACCAGCATCAGCAAGGCGCCAAGCCCGAACAGCAGCGGCAGCGCCAGGCCAATGCGCGTTACCCACGGCCAGCCCCAACGTTTGAGTTGCATCCATATTTGATTCATCGAGGCTCCTGATCCTTGTCTTGAACTGCCAGCACTGGGGATGCCGCGTACTGCTGAAGCCGCTGAAACACCTCGGGCTCCCACGCACTGGCGGTGGTTTGCTGCATGGTTCGGGCAACGTTGGCGCACAGGTCCTGGGCCAGCCAGGACACACCCCGCGCGGCCAGCAGATCAGCTGCAATCACGGTGGTGTGGCAGCGCTCACGGGGAGCACGAAAGCCCGCTTGCAGGCCTTGCAGCCGAAGGAGCAGCGGTTCTACGCCACCGGTTTCCAGCTGGCTGACCAACTCCTCGCGCAGGTCGCTGAACTCCTGGGGGGTTGCACCTTGGCCAGACGGCCCTTGCGTACCCTTGAGCCAGGCCAGGCACTGGTCGTCGACAAATACCAGCCCGTCGCTGAAGCACAACTGCTGCAGCGACGGCATGCGCTGTACAAACCGGGCGGTGGCACAGCGGATGGCTTCGGCCACCTCGCACATCGCCAGCTGTGTGGCGACGGTCGCAGCCAGAAAGCTGCCACGAATCCAGAAGGGGCAAGCCGTCAGGCTCTTTTCAATACGCTGCAGCAAGGCGGGGTCAACCGCCTTACTGGCAATGGCCTCGTCATAGACCCGCGTGATATCCAGCGGCACCGCCATCAATTCCGTACGGTTGCCCTGCCTGACTTGGGGAGCAACCTGAATGTGCGCCCACAAACCGAAACGCCGTAACTGATAGCCGGTAGCGTCGTAAGGGTCCTGCTGGTTGATGAGCTCGGCCATGGACAGCACGGCCCGCCGTGTCTCACGCTCATTGCCCATCGACATGCGTGACACGGGTGTGGCGATGACATCGGCCAACGGCGCAGGCTTCTCGGTTGCAGCCGGCGCTTTGGGCACAGCAGCCTCGCCAACACCGTTGGCAAGTTCCGAGTACTTGCCTAGCAGGCGCTCAAGTTCGCCCAGTGCTGCCGTGTCCAGCTGCACTGTTTCCTGTTGTTGCAGGCGTTTCAAGGCAGCCTGCGCTGCCGCTGCGTGGGTCGGGGTGTAGGTAAAACGATCAAGACGAGGGAGCGCCTCGGCCAAGCGATCGATCACCAGGGCAACCAGCTTGCGCTTGCCCAGGAAGCCTTTCGGTCCAGGCTTGGGATGAGCGGCTTCCCAATAGCACTCGAGCATGCCGGCCAGCAACGCCAAGGTGCATCCCCACTGCTCCCAGCAGCCGCTACGCAACCATGCGGCACTCAGGTGCGCAACGATTCGCAAGTGCTTGCATTGCTGGCTCAGGTACTGACGGGACGCGTCTTCGATGTAGACCCAGTCGATCGAGGCTTCCTGCAGCCCACCCAGCTTGACCATCTCCTGATCAATGGCCTGATAGGTTTCGTCCTCGACATCGAACAGGCCAGCCGGAGCTGCCGGATCAATCGGCGCGAGCAACCGAGTGACCTCTTCCCCGGATACCTGCGCTACCACCGACATGTGCTTCGCGCCCGGCTAATCAAGGGGTCCAGGCCTTGCGCATCGAAGGTCAGCCCGTCGACCTCGCCGTGATCACTCACAACCTCGATACGCTGGGCACCGATCAGCTTCCTGATCTGCTCGATGGCGGGCAGGCCCCGCCCGGCATCGAGCACTTGGCCGTTCTCCATCACTTGCCAGGGCGTCTCACGGGTAGACCAGCCCTCCCCGCTCAGGCGTACCTTGACCCAGCTTGCTTCGATCGGACGCCTGGCAATCAGCTGCAGCCGGGAGATGGCCTGTATGCAACTGATTGCCATGTAGGCACGTTCATCACCCGATGCGATGGCGGGCGCCGAAATCACAAGCGCTGGTGCGCCTGCCCCGTCCTGAGGCTGGCTCCCGATGCGAAACGTCAGGTCATCCGGTGCCCGTTCAGCTTCATTTGCCATCACACGTGACACCGTGGGGGCCTGCTGCTCCGGTGCAGACCACTGCCGTTTTGGCGTGTACGCCGGGGTGCCAGCAGCCTGATCGAAACAGGCCAGTCGCTCGACGTTGGACACGATCCGGGGACAGTCCCGCGTGGAGCCTGCCAGCACCGGCTGCAGACAAAACAGCAACGAGAGACCAGCGCCATATGCACAGCGGTTAATCATCCTGAATTTACTCTCCGAAAAGTACTAACGGCCTATATAGAGCAAAGAACTTTCCTACAAATAGATAGCAATGCCCATGCACCCGTACGACCAATTAAAACAACTCCAGCAGAAGCCTATTACACAGCACCGAATGCACACAAACAAATATTTCCTTACATCTTAATGCTCGACCAAAGATCACTTTTGCATGCATGGTTTTTATAGAAATCGGAAAAATTATCCAACCCACTGAACATATGTAGGAATCTTCCTACAAGACCGAGATAACAATAAACACAACTAGCACCTGAACATCCTACAGCCCAACAGGGAGTTGCGTACCGATGTCTAAAAATACGGGAGCCGTTGCGCCGAAAGAACGCGTCAATATCAAGTATGTCCCCGCTACCAGCGATGAGCAGGCTGAGGTGGAGCTGCCGCACAAGATGCTGGTGCTGGGCGACTTCGGCCTGGATGACAACCGTGCGCTTGAGGACCGTCAGGTCATGCGCATCGATAAACATACATTCAACAGCGTTTTGAACGACGCCAACGTGAGCCTGGCCGTAACGGTACCGTCCAGGCTCGGCACCGCCCCGGATACCGAACTGGCCGTCCACCTGCAGTTCAGGTCCATCAACGATTTCGGACCGGACCGGATCGCGCGCCAGGTGCCCGAGCTGAACAAGCTGCTGGCGCTGCGCGAAGCACTGGTCGCCCTGAAAGGCCCGCTGGGTAACGTCCCGGCCTTCCGCAAGCAATTGCAGCACCTGCTTAACAACGAGCAGGCGCGTAAGCAGCTCGCCCAAGAACTGGACCTGGTGCTTGAGGCGCCAGAACAAGACTGAGACAACGGAGCGTCCACATGCCCAAGCCAAGCAGCACCGCCATCACCACCGACGCAACGGCCGACACATTGAGCAATGCCACCCTGCTCGACCAGATCATGGCAGAAACCAAACTGGTACCTGCCCAGGAGGGCTACCAGATTGCCAGGCAGGGCGTATCTGCCTTCATCACCGAAATACTCAAAAGCAATGACCCAGATCAACTGATCAACAAGCACCGAGCCGACCAGATGATTGCCGAGATCGACCGAATGCTCGGCAATCAGATGGATGCCATTCTGCATCAGCCTGAGTTCCAGCAGCTTGAATCATCATGGCGCAGCCTTAAACTTCTGGTCGACCGCACGGACTTCAGGGAGAACATCAAGCTTGAAGTCTTGCATGTCACGAAAGAGGACCTGCTCGACGACTTCGAAAATGCTGCTGACATTACCTGCAGCGGTATCTACAAGCATGTTTACACCGCGGGTTATGGCCAATTCGGGGGAGAGCCGGTTGCGGCCATGGTAGGCAACTACAACTTCGGCCCCTCTTCCCCTGACATCAAGTTGCTAAGTTACATGGCCTCCGTTGGCGCCATGTCCCATGCCCCTTTTCTTGCCGCACCTGCCCCCGAATTCTTCAATTTGAACAGCTTCGAGGAGCTGCCTAACCTCAAGGAAATAAAAGACCTCTTCGCCGGCCCTCGGCATGCCAAGTGGCGCGCTTTTCGTGAAAGCGAAGACGCCCGCCACGTCGCCCTAACCGGGCCGCGCTTCATGCTTCGCTCCGCTTACCACCCGCAGGAACAACCGATCGAGAGCTTCAACTACAACGAAGACATCGCCGGGCAGCACGACAACTACCTGTGGGGCAATTCTGCTTTTCTGTTAGCCAGTTGCATCAACGACAGCTTCGCCCGCTACCGCTGGTGCCCGAACATCATCGGCCCCCAATCCGGCGGTGCTGTCGAAGACTTGCCGGTCCATCTGTACGAATCCCTGGGCCAGTTACAGGCCAAGATTCCTACCGAGGTGCTGATATCCGACCGCAAGGAATTCGAACTGGCCGAAGAGGGCTTCATCGCCCTGACCATGCGCAAAGACAGCGACAACGCCGCGTTCTTCTCCGCCAACTCGGTACAAAAGCCCAAGCACTTCCCGAAAACCCCTGAGGGGCTTCAGGCACAGACCAACTACAAGCTGGGTACCCAGTTGCCCTACCTGTTCATCGTCAACCGGCTCGCCCACTACATCAAGGTGCTGCAGCGCGAGCAGATCGGCAGTTGGAAAGAGCGCCGTGACCTTGAGTCCGAGCTGAACAAATGGATCAAGCAGTACGTCGCCGACCAGGAGAACCCGTCTGCCGACGTTCGCAGCCGCCGGCCGCTGCGTGCCGCCCGTATTGAGGTCTCGGATGTTGCGGGTGACCCGGGCTGGTACCAGGTTTCGCTCGCCGTACGTCCGCACTTCAAGTACATGGGCGCGAACTTCGAGATTTCCCTGGTCGGGCGGCTCGATACGCAATGAGTGGTCTTTTTGATCGCCTGATGGTGGACCAGTGCATCTGCCGAGAGGCCTCCCGACGCGAGAGCGCTTCCCACAAGTTCGCCGCCATCAAGCGCCACCTCGAAACGCTACTGAATGCCCGCCAGGGGTGCTCCCAGAGCAGCCCTGAGCTGGGCCTGCGCGACTTCAACGGGCATGACGTGAGCAACGGCGACTTGCTTGTGCAGGTGAGCGCGGATATCCGCCGCACACTCCAGCGCTTCGAGCCGCGCATACAGGTACGCACGCTCAACGCAGTGCCCGATACCCTTGCCCCGCTGGAGCTGCATTTCAGGCTGGATTGCCTGGTACAGGTCAACAACCACGCAGAGCAGCTGCAACTCGAGCTGCTGGTCGATGGGCACAACCGCTACACGCGCGTGAGGTGACCGATGTCACTGAGAGACCGTTTCAGCGAAGAACTGCGTTACCTGCACGAACTGGGGAACGACTTTGCCAAGGACAACCCACAACTCGCGCGGTTGCTTGGCAAAGGTGCCAGCGACCCCGATGTCGAACGCCTGATGGAAGCCTTCGCGTTCCTGACCGCCAAGCTACGGCTGAAGCTGGAAGACGACTTGCCAGAGCTGACCCATCCCATGCTGCAGTTGCTGTGGCCGAACTACCTGCGGCCGCTGCCCAGCGCGACGATCATCAAGTTCAGCCCGGTGAGGCAATCCCTCAGCCAGTCACAGCGCATCCCAAAGGGGTCGCGGCTGTTCTCGAAACCGGTAGACGGCGTGGCCTGCGAGTTCCGCACCTGTACAGCGGTCAACATTCATCCGTTCGAGATCGAAACAGTGGCAGCCACCCAGACATCCGACAGTTCTGTGATCTGCATCGGCCTTCAATCACTGGCCGAGCGGCCGTTGAACAGCCTGGGCTGTACCAGCCTCGACTTTTACCTCAGCGGCGATGCCCGAACCGCTCGCACGCTTTACCTGTGGGTTTCCCAATACCTCAAGCATGTCAGCGTGAGCATCAATGACGTGGTTCGTCGGCTGCCGGCAAACAGCATCGCATTCCCAGGGTTCAGCCCCAACGACGCCTTGCTGCCTTATCCACAGAACGTCTTTGATGGCTACCGGATCCTGCAGGAATACTTCGCATTCCCCCAACGCTTCCACTTTTTCAACGTTACTGGGCTTGAAAAGATCTGGCCAGCTCATGACAGCCAGCAGGTAAACCTCGAATTTCACTTCACGCGCCAGCTACCCGACTCGCTGCGTGTCGGCAAAGCAGATTTCAACCTGTTCTGCGCACCTGCGGTCAACCTGTTCCAGCACAGCGCCGAGCCCATCGACCTGTCCGGCAAGGACGCCATGGTTCCACTGAAGCCCAAGGGCACAGCGCCGTACGGCTACGAAATCTTCAGTGTCGATCAGGTGATCAGCACCCGAACGACGACTGATGGGAACACCGGTGAGCACCTTCGGACCTTCCGTCCCTTCGAGTCATTCGCCCATGAAATCGAGCACGTCCAGGGGCGCACGGCGCTGTATTACCGCTGCCAGCTGGAAGAGTGCCTGCACGGCAATGGCGTCATGCATCGAATCGCCTTCGTCCGCGCCGACGCCAACAGCTACATAGGCGAGCTGGAAACCGCGTCCATCGACCTCACTTGCACTAATCGGGATCTCCCGCTGGCGCTGGGCATCGATGACATCAACGTTCTGACCGAACTTACGCCGCCTCTGGCCACCTACACCAATCTCTGTACACCCACCCGCCCCTGTCGCCCGGTGCTGGACGGCCAGTTGCAGTGGGCATTGATCTCCAACATGTCGCTCAACTACCTGTCCTTGCTCTCGGTAGAGCCGCTGAAAGCGGTGATCCGCGCCTACGACTTCATGGCCCTGCACGACATCCAGCAGGCCCGCACCGCCCGTAAACGCCTGGAGGGTATGCGCGACATTCATACGCAGCCCATGGATTGGCTGATCAAGGGGCAACCCATTCGCGGCCTGCACACCCGGCTGAAACTGGACCAGACCGCCTTCCTCTGCGAAGGCGACTTGTACCTCTTCAGCTGTGTGCTCGCTCATTTCTTCGCCCTGTACGCCAGCATCAATTCCTTCCACCAGTTGGAAGTGATCAACACCACCAATAACGAGCACTACACATGGCCAATACAGACCGGCAAGCAACCGCTGATCTAGCCGACAAGCTGCTTTGCGAAGCGCACCAGTACAACTTCTTTCAGTTGCTGGAGCGGTTGCACGGGCTGCATGGCGATGACCTGGAACCCCGTTGGCCGGACAAGGCCACCCGGCGGCGCGTGCGCCTGGCCTGCGACCCACGACTGACCTTCCCTGTTTCGGACGTGTACAAAGCCCAGCGGGTGCCCGCCGAGGAAGCGCGCTACCGCATCATTGCCACGTTCCTGGGGTTGCACGGCACCGATTCGCCATTGCCCACCTATTACCTGGAACAGGTGGCGTATGAACATGCGCATGGCATCGGTGTACGCCCGGCCTTCTTCGACTTCTTCAACCACTACCTGCTCAGCCTGTTGCACCGTATCTGGCGCAAGTACCGCTATTACATCCGCTTCCAGCCAGGTGCCAGTGACGGGTTCTCGCAGTACGTGTTTGCCCTGCTTGGGCTTAACGACAAGCAGTTGCGAGGGGACACGGCGCTGCCCTGGAGCCGCCTGCTCAGTTTTGCCGGCGTCATCGCCAGCCGCAGCCGTGCGCCGGGCACTGTGGCCGGCATCATTGCGCACTGCTTCGACCTCAATCAGGTGCACATCCGCGAGTTCGAGACGCGATCAGTCGTCACGCCGTCCAGGCAGCTTGCAAGGCTGGGGCGGACCAATGGCCAGCTGGGCAGCACGTTCATGATTGGCAGCCGCACGCGCACTCGCAGCAGCAAGTTCACCATCGTGATCAGCGAACTCGACCAGACACAGCTGCGGGACTTGCTGCCCAGCGGCATCAACTTCGGCCGTTTGCGTGCACTGATCGACTTTCTGCTGCGTGACGGGCTGGCCTACGACCTGGAACTGCGCCTTAAGCAGAGCGCGTTGTCCCCCTTCTGCTTGCACCGCAGCCAGGGCGCATACCTGGGCTGGACCAGCTTCGTCGATGACCGGCATGGCCAGATCAGCCCGGTTGTACGCATCCGGGGGCGCTCATGAACACAGTCACCTTGAGCATCACCAACCTCGACCAACTGCAGCACGGCGTTACTGCTCGGCACCTGTTCGATTGCAAGGGCGGCACCATCGGCAGCGGGCGAGCAAACTGGCAGATCAATGACCGCGATCAGACCGTTGCGTCCATCCACTGCGAAATCCGCTGGATCGAAGGCAACTTCTGTGTGATCGACCACTGCCACCGTACCTACCTCAATGGCAGTGCCAACAGCCTGGGGCCGCTTCCACCCAGACGCCTGGTTGAGGGTGACCAGCTTCTCATTGGTACCTATCGGCTACAGGTTCAGTACACCCAGGATCAGGCCTGCACGCGCTCGCTGGAGGACCTGTTCAACCCGGACCCGAGGGTGCTCGACCGCCTGATAGCGGAAGCGCCTGCACCCGCTTGGCCGGCACAGCCTTCTGCCCCCCAACCAGCCGTCGAGATCTGCTCGGTCTTCAAAGCAGCCATGGGGAATGACCCTCTGGCAGCGCTGGACGCAGCAGACGGTGAAGGGGCGCTCCGAGAAAGCCCGCTGCAGCGCCTGATTGCCGGAGCATACCCATGAAACCTCATCCACTTCTGCTCGCCACCCTGTTGCTTGCGCTGGTCGTGCCCACCGGCTGCACCTCTTTGAGCAGAATGAGCCAGGTGGCCATGGACCACTCGTTGCCCATCGGGCCGCCTAAGGATCACCCGACCGAGGTCGCATTCAGCATCAATGCCAGCCCTACCCTCAACGGCAATCCGAACAGCCTTGACGTCGCAGCCGAACAGGATAGCGCCCTGGAGCCCAGCCCCTACGCTGTAACCCTGAGTGCTGGCGACCCCTATGCGTTGACCGAAAAAATCGGGGTTCTGTTCGAATACCTGCAAGCGCAATTCCCGGCCATGTCCCCCGTCGAGCTGGACGAAGGAGACGAAAGCGACCCGGCGCGCTCACCCCTGGAAGAAAGCGGCCCCGGCAGCTACGACGACCCTCAGGTGGCGTTGACCTTGCCGCGCACCACAAGCGTTGCCTCAGCGCTGGTCGCTACGCCCATTAACATCACGATCCTGCAACTGCGCGATGACTCACTGCTGCGCAACACCGTGTACCAGCTACTGGAGCAGGACCCGGCCAAGGCGCTGCGTAGTACCTACATCCGCAGTGACGATTACCTGCTGCGCCCTGGCCAGTTCAAGTACATCCCGTTCGAGCCTATCCACGCCGAAACCCGCTTCGTCGCGGTGATTGCCGATTACCGAGGGCATGAAAACGCCAGTTGGCGGCAAGTTCTGCGCGTTCCGCCGCGTGGCCGCCAGATCATGCTGTCGGTGCTGGTCAACGACACGCACATCGTGCTCAAGGAAGAAGACTGATGGCGCCTCGACACCCTTTGCCCTTCCTGCTTACTCACACTGACACGGAGCGCCCATGAGTTCACGCAATCCCGTTCTCTGGCCCGAAGGCCTGTTCGTCAAACCACAGCATTTCCAGCAGGCGACCAGGGCCAGCGAAGCAGCCCTGCACCAGCGCCTCGCCAGCCTCAATGCAGCCTTCTACGGCTTCAGCGAACTTCAGTTGAACGACGAATACCTGAGCCTGGGCAAAGTCGCCATCACCCGGGCGCGAGGTGTGATGCCGGACGGCACGGTATTCGACATTCCCGCCGACCTGCCGCCACCGCCGCCGCTGGAAATCGGCGACGACGCGTGCAAAGACAGTGAGGTGTATCTGTGCCTGCCGCTGCGTACCGATGGCGGCCGCGAAGTGAGCTGGCCCGACAATGCAGCCAATTTCCGCTATAACGCCCAGGCACAGGAAATCAAGGATACCCATACCGCTGACGGTGACCTGGTGCAGGTAGACCTTGCGGTGCCCAACCTGCAGCTCAAACGCAAGACCGAAGACAGCAGCGCCTACACCCGCCTGGCCCTGGCACGTATTCTGGAACGGCGCCCCGACGGCAGCCTGCAACTGGACGAAGCGTTCTACCCCACCAGCGTTTCGGTGCGGGCGGTGCCAGCGCTGCAGCGGTTTCTTGAAGAAATCACCCATACCTTGCGCGAGCGGGCGCGCGGCCTTGCCACGCGGCTTGGTGCCTCGGGCCAGTCCGGGATCGCCGACATTCGCGACTTCAACCTGCTGCAGGCCATGAACCGTTGGTGGCCATGCTTCCAGCATCTGGCCAGGCAAGCGCAAACGCACCCCGAGCAGCTGTACCTGTGCATGAGCCAGGCCTGCGGCGAATTCGTCACCTTCACCGACCAGAACCGGCTGCCGCAGGAATACCCCGCCTATCACCACACCGCGCTGCGCACCTCTTTCAAACCACTGGAAGACACCTTGCGTCGGTCTCTGAGCACCGTCTTGCGGCCACGCGCTGTTTCACTACCGCTGGAGAGCGAACAATTCGGCGTGATGACGACCACGCTGGAAGACCGCCGGCTGATCGACGAAGCCGACTTCATCCTCGCCGTGCGCGCCAGCATGCCACCACAGGCGTTGCGCCAGATGTTCATCCAGAAAGCCAAGATCACCTCACTTGAGTCACTGAATGACCTGGTGCCGCTGCAATTGCCGGGCATCCCTTTGTTGCCATTACCGGTAGCGCCCCGCGACCTGCCCTTCCATGCGGGTTTCAGCTACTTCGAGCTGGACAGACGTGATCCGGCCTGGGCGTGCATGAGCAAGGCGAATGGCTTCGGCATCCACATTGCGGGCGACTTCCCAGGGCTTGAACTGCAGTTCTGGGCGATCAGGAGTGAGTGACATGGGAAAAGACAACAACACGCCCGCCGGTGAAAACAACGCTGCAGTCAACGCGCTTGATTCAACCCTTGCAAAGCCAGTACCCGCCCCCCGGGCTGCGGCAACCAATGCGCAAGTATCCACGGACAAACCTGAGCCTGAGCCCTTTTCCGAAGGCTACCCCGCTGACCCGGAATTTCAGCTGCGGGGCGGCTTCGCCAACCTGATGCTGGATGCCGCATCACCGTTGTTCGGCTTGGTTATACGCCTGCGTACGCTGGACGAGCTGCCAAATATCCAGGACGTGCACCAGCAAGTACGCAGCCAGATCGAGAACATTCAGGAAGAAATGCGCCAGCACGGATACGAGCCGGCTCAGTTGCTGGCGTATTCCTACGGTCTGTGCCTGTTCATAGACGAGGCCGTTATGGAGCGGCCCTGGGGCAAGAGCAGCTGCTGGAGCCACGAGCCGCTGCTCAGCATCTTCCACGACGAGACCTGGGGTGGGGAAAAAATCTTCACGTTGGTTACCCGCCTGATGCAGGAGCCCAAGCGTTACCAGGACGTACTGGAGTTCATGTACTACGCCCTGTGCCTTGGGCTGAAGGGCAAATACGCGCTCGCGCCGAAAGGCGAGGAAACACTCAACGCATTGATTCACCAACTGCACGGGATCATCCGCGAACTGCGCGGCCCCACCCCCGAAGAAGTCTGCGACCCCTACACCAATGTGGCCCCACGCAACTTCCGCATGAACCGGCAATGGCCCTGGTGGAGCCCCTTGGTGATTTCCGCCATCGCCATGGCGGTGGCTTACAGCATCTACAGCTATCGCCTGCACCTGATTACCACCGAAGTGCTGGAGTCGCTGAACGGCATTTTGCAGCAATAGCCAACCGTGACACAGCACCACTGAATTCAACGAATTAGCGAGGTTTTTGCCTCGCTGACAAGCCCATCGTTTCCGATGGCCACGCCACCGTGGTGCGCGTGCTTTACCCACATGGACGCAGGAGTAACTGCCATGCCAACACCCGCTTACATCAAGATCGTAGGCCAGACCCAAGGCAACATCACCGCTGGCGCCTTCACCGCTGACTCCGTCGGCAACGTGTTCCAACAAGGCCATGAAGATCAAATTCTGGTTCAGGAAATCAAGCATGAGGTGACTACGCCCACTGACCCCCAGAGCGGTCAACCAAGTGGCCAGCGCGTGCATAAGCCTTTCATATTCACCAGTTCACTGAACAAAGCTACCCCCCTGATGTATCAGGCACTTGCCACCGGCGAAATGCTGCCAACGGTCGAAGTCAGCTGGTATCGCACCTCGGAGGAAGGCAAGCAAGAGCACTTTTTCACGACCACGCTAGAAGACGCCACCATCGTCAGCATCAATACCGTGCTTCCCCATGCACTCGACAAAGACAATGAAAACTACACACAACTGATTGAAGTATCCCTGGCGTATCGAAAGATCACGTGGGCTCACGATGTAGCCAATACCGAAGGTTCTGACGACTGGCGCAATCCGATCGCCTGATCTAACTGAAACGCCCCAGGCAGGCTCGCGCTGCCTGGGCTTTTCGAATACTCAGAAGGCGGAAAGGATATTTATGCCTAGCCAATCTGATTTACGCTACAGCTTTGAACCACTCGTGGGCAACACTGAGTTCGAAGTGGTGTCGTTCAAGCTCAAGGAGGCGCTCAGCCAACCGTTCACGTTGACCCTGGACCTCGTCAGCTTCGAACACGATGTCGACTTCGGCCACCTGCTCGACAAACCCGTGCTGTTCACCATCTGGGACGGTGGCCGCCCCGTTCCGCAAATTCTCGAGCTGATGCTCAAGCGCCAGGGCATCGACCAGTACGAACTACGCGCCAGCCTGGACCACCAGGTGCGCGAATTCTGCGTTCAGGCCGGCGAAACCGACCTCGACTTCATCGCCCGCCTGGCGGCCGAAGAAGGCTTTGTCTACCGCTTCGAGCACAACGAAAAGCGCCATAAGCTGATCATCACCGACAGACTGCAGTCACTCGGTCTGATAAGTCACGGTGCCATCAAGCACGAGGACGACGCCGAAGGCTTCTACCGTGAGCGTGAACCGTCAGCCCCGGACAACGTGCTGTACCATTCCAACCACGGCGGCGACCAGCCTCAACCTTGTCTACGGCGCTTGCGCTACAGCGAACAAGTGCGAACTGCACGGCAAGTTCAACGCGACTACACCTTCACCCACCCGGCCTATCGTCAGGAACACAGGGCCTCGGGCCCCTATCTTGAGCACCAGTCCACGGATTATGAGTGCTTCGACTACCCCGGCCGTTACAAACGCGATGCCGTTGGCAAGCCGTTCACCGAAAACCGCATCACCGGCTTGCGCCATGACGTGCGTATTGCCCAAGTCCAAGGCGACGATGTGCGCCTGCAACCAGGCCTGAGCTTCACCCTGACCGGCCACCCGCGCGAAGACCTGAATGTGCATTGGCGGGTCAGCACGGTTCGCCACGAAGGCAGCCAGTTCACCAGCCTGCAGGAAGAAGCTGCCGGGGCCGACCAGGGCACACGTTACGAGCAAAAGGCGGTACTGGTGCCAGGCAGAACCGAGTGGCGCCCAGCTCCGTTGCCCAAACCACGCGTTGACGGCCCGCACATGGCCACCGTGGTGGGGCCGCCCGGTGAAGAGATCTACTGCGACGAATGGGGCCGGGTCAAGGTCAGCTTCCCCTGGGACAGAGAAAGCCAGGACAACGCGTTCAGTTCCTGCTGGGTACGCGTCTCCCAAGGCTGGGCCGGCGGCAGCTGGGGCTCGATGGCCATCCCACGGATTGGCCAGGACGTGATCATCCACTACGTCAACGGCGACCCCGATCAGCCGATGATCACCGGCCGTACTTACTGCGGCAACCAGCTGCCACCCTACGACCTTCCCCGCCACAAGACCCGCATGACCATCAAGAGCCAGACCCACAAGGGCGATGGCTTCAACGAGCTGCGCTTCGAGGACGAACTGGGCCAGGAGGAAGTGTTCATTCATGCCCAGAGGGACCAGAACAATGTGGTCAAGCACGATGAGACTACGCAGGTCGGCAATGACCGCAAAGAGCAAGTCGATCACGACGAATCGATCCTGATCGGCCACGACCGTACGGAAACGGTTGGCAATGACGAGCGCGTCACCATTGGGCAGGACGCCGCGCTCGACATCGGTAGAAACCACACGATCAGGATCGCCAAGGACCGTGTCGAAAACGTCGGCAATCACCGTCACGACCAGATCGCCGCCAATCACCACACCCGTATCGGTGGCAACTTCGAACAACAGGTCGAAGGGCATGCCGAGCTGGAAGCCCGTGGGGATATCCGCAGACGTACTCGCCGTTATGAACTTCGAGCATCGGAAGCCGTGGTCATCCAAGGCCCTGGTGGCTCCATTCGAATCGACGAAACAGGCATCACCCTGGACAGCCCGACGATTCGCATCACCGGCCAGATGCTCAAGTCGGCAAATGGGACGACAAGCCCCTTTTCCATCAGCAGTGCCCCGAACACCGGCAAGCCTCTGGAGCGCTTGTGTGGGCGCCGCCCTGATGGTTCCTGCCCCCTGCCCGATTGCCACTGTATCCGAGGGCCAGTCCAATGACTACACCGTCATCAGCTGCTCCGCGCAGCGAAGACTTCGCTCATAACTGCCGCTTTCTGCTGCTCATGACCAGGGCAATCGAGTACTGGGCCTATCGGCCCATCCCGCAGGAGGGTGAACTGGTTCCTGCTTATGCCCCATCGGTACTCGACCTTATAAACGCCGTCAGCCGGAATACTCAAAAGGCATGGTTATGGAAGAACAGCGCCCTGGATGACCGTCATGAGTTTGGGCCTTTGCTGGTGGACGTTGCAGACGCTCACGAGCTGCTTGCCCATGCAATCACGACCTGGATGCCTATCGGTGGAGCCATCGCGCTGGATGCCGAGGTTGGCCTGGCAGGGCTGGCAGACCACTTCACCAGCCTGGTGCAGGTCGTGCTCCCTGACCACAGCGTTGCCACTCACCATGTCACGCCGGACCATCTTGCAGCCTGGCTGAATGCGCTGGACGACAACCATCGCAAGGCCTGGCTTGGCCCGGTGTCTCGGTTGGCATGGCGAGTCAACTGGGGGCCGGCTCATGAGTGGAAGACACACGAAAACATGCCGATTGCTGCCCGCTCAAGATCAGAACTGCCTTTGACCCTCCAGCCGCTTGAACTTGATCGGCTGCAAGCAGGCATTCACGAGCACTTTGTCCTCTCATTGGCGCATGAGGTCTTGGCCATGCCGCCCCATGCCAACCATACCTTGGCGGACATACGCCTATGGATAGAAACACTCCTGCCTCAACTGACAGCCCTCAATTTCCGGAGCGAGGAAGTTGCGGGCCAATTCATTCGGCTGATAGCCGGGCACATGTGGCTGATGAGCAATGACAAGGCGGGAAAAATCTACACCAACCTCGAAGAGTCGCCCCAGGCCCGCCTTCGCGAGCTCCAGGCACTGGTCGAAAGCAAGGAGCCTGCCCATGACTAACGCCTCCGTCAGCAGCGCCACCTCCGGCCCTGCCTGCAGCGCACGCGTGCCCATCCTGCCAGTGCGCTACGCCATCGTACCCCGCACCGGCGACGCCCCCGCCTGCCGCTATGCCGATGCAGGCTTCAACCTGGAACAAGGCTTCCCCACGCTGCAGCACTCGGCCTAC
>NZ_JBICMC010000029.1:0-457 GCF_043106005.1 Pseudomonas sp. GLN_2
CACTTCGAATCGCTTGATCTTCTGATTCAGAAGCGCTTGAAGGTCTTGGTAAAAGAGGCTGGCCTAGCCGAACAAGTCGCCCGCTGTCAGAAAGTTGAAGGGATTGGTTTCCTGACCGCTGTTGCCCTCGTCACCGCATTTATTCGGGGCGAATTCAAGAGCAGTGATTCATACATCGCTTTCCTAGGCATGGACCTGAAAGTTGTAGATTCCGGCCAAAAGGCTGGACGTCGACGGTTGACCAAGCGGGGGTGTTCAGAGATCCGTCGATTACTGCATAACGCCGCCATGGCGGCCAGTAGGTCTGCGGCCTGGAAAGACGTCTACGAGCACTATCGCCGGGCAGGCAAGGCAACGACTCAGGCCTTGGTTATCTTGTCGCGCAAGCTCGCCAGAGTTGCATTCGCCTTGATGAAGACCCAAGGCGAATACGTCAGCAAAGGGGCAAAAAAGCTTT